>NZ_JAELTK010000005.1:0-125808 GCF_016428765.1 Delftia sp. ASV31 | reverse complement strand
CCCCCCCCCCCCCCCCCCCCCCCCCCCCCCCCCCCCCCCCCCCCCCCCCCCCCCCCCCCCCCCCCCCCCCCCCCCCCCCCCCCCCCCCCCCCCCCCCCCCCCCCCCCCCCCCCCCCCCCCCCTATTTTAGATGTGTATAAGAGACAGGCGGTGCTGCGCTCACAAGTAGCTAGGCCCGGCTTCGGCCACTTCGGTGCCGCGCAGACTCAGCTGAATGCCGCCTTCGACTTCCTGCAAGGCTATTTCCGGAATTGAAGCAACAGCACGTTGACATACGTCGAGGTCGTTTGTCGCGTCCAAGCCTCCAAGGCGCAGGGAGCGCATGATGTCCAGCCGCGCTATTTCCTCAAAGCGCACGTTGGAGTCGGGCTTGATAGTCTCCCAGCCGATGTCTGACTTTCTCGGCACGTACATGTAGAACGCTACGCCTGAGTAAAGATGCCAGTGAGCCAAAAGAGGTCCAGTGTCGGACAACTTCGCTAGGACATGTTTCCAGGGGTTCATGCGTCAATTATCGGGCGGTGGAAGGTCAGGTATGGGGTTAACGTCGCCTTCAGGTTCTGAGCGCCCTGCAGCGTACGGCAAAATTCGGCCTAAGCGGACATCGGGAATTGCATCTATAAGCCCACCCCCAACCATGTATCGATTCGAGGTTCTCGCCGGCGCTACCCTGATTGGGTATTCCGAACTCGAGCTTGGCGACGCGCCCATGGGCGTCGCCTTCGGGCGCTTCGTTCCCCTCCCAGCATACGTCAACGTTCAGAAGGCAGTCGTCGAATCTGCTGGAGGGAGCCAGGACCACCTCTTCCTCTCAGTAAGGCTAACGAACGGCTCGCCTCTGCCCGGCGGCGGCACCATTCATCTCGAAGACCATTCGTTTGAGCTCGGGCCAGAAGGCTTGGAGCTAAGCGTATTGGGAATTGCGTATCCCATCTACGAAGAGCTGTTTCCGGCTCATATGGCGGCATATGCCAGGCAGTTTCCAAAGTCCAACTCCACGTAAGCCTGAGACACGTAGCAATTGTTGCGCTTGAATGTCCGCTTTCCTGCGGTCACTGCTTCCGTTTCCGGTCGCAAGCTGCAGGTCGAGCAACGAGGCGGATCGTCCGCCCCCAGCCTGAGGCCGTCGTTCGGACGTGTGCGGTGGCCTACTGCTGACGCACAGGCCTTGAACAACTAAACGTTGCCCTCGCAATTCACTGCAAAGCCCCTCATTCAACACATCCCTGCACCCTCCATCCAGCACCCCCTACGTAACAGCTTTGGGCAGCTCCCGCATCCCCACACCTGCTACGATCCCTCCCGGTGCTCAACACACCTCATAGGCGGAAGTCACTCCCGTAAGTCCAGTGGCTTTTTTTCGTCCATACGTTTCGTCTTGCCCCGAGCTCCGGGGCAAGGCTTGCTTATGGCCGGGTGGCGCGCAGCTATACAAGACCCTTCGGGGGAAATCTGCGGGCGGCCCTATGACCGTGTTGAAGCACCCGGCCGCCTCTCTCAACAGGAGGCGAAGTTGGTAGTCCAACGAATCATAGGAGGCCAGTCATGGCTACGCAGACCCCGTCCGTCCGTGGAATCCCTGCAGACGACATCACCCCCCAAACCTTCCACTTCGGCGACATCCCGATCCGCACATTCCCCAGGAATGGCGTGACTTGGCTTCTTGCCAAGGATGTGTGCACCGCCCTGGGAATCTCCCGTCACAAGGTGACTACGGGCAAGCTCGCTGAGGACCAGCGCTGCACCGTCCGCCTTTCCAGCGAGCCCGGCCGCAAGCCCAGGCGCGAAGCAGTGGCTGCCGTCAACGCGGACGGCTTGCATGCGCTGATCCAGGCCAACCCCTCACCTGAGGCCAAGCGCTTCAGGCGCTGGGTGAAGCACAAGGTCCTGGCCAGCATGGATGCATCGGCCAAAGTCAGCAAAACGAAGCGCAAGACCCGGCCCGGGCACGATGCCATGCACCCGCCTCAAAGCCTGATCCCGGGGCCTGCGCCCAAGGTCTTGCGCCGCATCCGCACCTGCGATGACCTGTCTTTCACACGGCGCAATGCGAAGGGCGAGCGCATTCAGTGGTTTGTGCCGCCGCGCATGAACAGCGGGCATGAGCACTACGGGATTGGAGAGATCTGGTTCAGCGAGGTGGTGGAGCTGGCCCGCCACAACCCCAGGCATGCCTATGACGCCATGCGGTTTGCGGGGCCGGAGATGGCGCGGTACTGGAACCATGGGCACCCTGACGGGTTCTTTGACCGCATGGCACGTTGGGCGCTGGGGGCCATTCTGGCCAATGCGCAGGAGCCCATGCTGCCGTTCGAGCTGCCCTGCCTTGGCTTTGCGCCGCTGGAGGGCATGGAGGCCATGCTGGCGACTGCGGCTGCGCCCCGGCCGTTGCCGGACCATGTGCAGGAGACCATCGACAGGCAGGCCTGGCAGGAGGCGGCCGAGTGCCAGCGGCATTACTACGAGCGCCGCCGCCGTGACCTGATGGCGCGGCACGACTGACGCGGGCGTCAAATGCCACTCCTTTACCCCAGGAATGGCCAGCGGCTGGCAGGGCAGTGAACCGAGCAGTGACTCGGGCAGGGACAATGGCGCATATAGCGAGACTCCCATGAAATTGAACCTGCTCACCCTGCACGAAAGTGACCTGGCCACGCTGCCTGATGGTGTGTACATTCGCCGCCTGACCCACCCCATCACCGAGATGTTCATGGCCCTGCTGCCTGCGGTTGAGATCAATGGCAGCAGCAAGATTGCCGTGGTTCTTGGCCCCCAGGGCGAAGCGGAGGCGTTCGACAACGTTCTTGGAGTGACTGCGGTTTTTGTTGAGGATTTCGACTTTGCGCATTTTCTGGCGCAGGACCGCGCTGCCCGGAACCAGCAGTTGCTGGAACTCCTGCGCCAGTGCCTGATGGACATCGCCAATCGCAAGGGGCCGAACCTGCAAGCCGTGCAGGCCATCAACGCGGCAGCGGATGCGGTGGTGCAACGCCAATTCCAGCTGACGCTGCCCATCAAGAAGCTGGGCAAGCGCAGCAAGGATAGAAAGTCCCGGGTGGAAGTGTTCCGGCGCCTTGATTCCGAAGTGGGTGAAGCCTGGTATTGCGAAGTGACCAGGGCAGGACAGAGCACCCCGCAAAGGCTGTGGATGAGCGATGTGCCCGGCTTCATTGACCGGCGCGACTCTTTCAAGACCGCCGAGATCAGCGGCAACAGCTACATCGTCAAGAGCCGCCTGGGCCGGGTGGTCTTCGAGACTCCGCTGGCGTAGCGCCCAACTGCCCCGGCCATTTCCTTTGCTGGAGCGCGCTCAGGGCAAATCGATCTTCAGCCCGCGCCCGGTCTGCACGGCTACGTAGTGCGCATCCTTCAGGGCCCGGGCCAGCTCTGGATCGGTCTCGTCGAACTCCTTGACCGCAACGCTGCCGATGGTGATCTGGTGCAGCCTGGAGCGATCCAGGCCCCGGTCCAGCAGCACCGCACGCACGTATTGCAGCTGGTGCGCCAGGTGCTGGAAGACATCGTGCCCTGGCAGGGCCAGGGCACGTTGGGCCACCAGCGCCAGGGCGCGGTCGATGTATTCAAGGGGCGTCAATGGGATTCAACCGGTTCATGGAGTGGCTGCAGAGCATGCCAGAGCGCCGCGGGCCGGAGAGAGCGGGCCGCTGGAGCCAGGGGCCCCAGGGGCTCCAGGCTCCCCTGGCCTCACCCGGTGGCTCTCAGAAACTGTCCCAGTCGTCATCGGCCGTGGAGGCCATGGCGACGGGCTTGGCGGCGGCCGTTTTTGCCGGGGCGGCCGATGCTGCGGGCTTGGCTGCGGCAGCGCTGGGCGCCAGCGCCGGGGCACGGCGGATTGCGTCGCTGGTGGTTGGCGCGGCGCTCGCTGCGCGGGCCGCAGTCTGCAGCGGCGCACCGCTGCCGCCCGGCAGCCTGAAGACCGAGACCACGCGCACCAGTTGATCGGACTGGTGGCGCAGGCCTGCGGCGGCGCCGGCCATTTCCTCGACCAGGGCCGCGTTCTTCTGCGTGGTCTGGTCGATGTGGGTGATGGCCTCGGCCACCTGGGCGACGCCGCTGTTTTGCTCGGCGCTGGCGTGGCTGATGTCCGAGATGAGCTGGGTGACCTTGCGGATTTCCTCCATAGCCTGTTCCATGGTTTCCCCGGCAAACGCTGCCTCCTGGTTGCCGGTGTGGATTTCGGCCACGCTGTGGCTGATGAGCTGCTTGATTTCCTTGGCGGCCTCGGCGCTGCGGCCTGCAAGGGCGCGCACTTCCTCGGCGACCACGGCAAAGCCCCGGCCATGCTCGCCCGCGCGGGCCGCTTCCACGGCGGCGTTGAGGGCCAGGATGTTGGTCTGGAAGGCAATGGAGTCGATGACGCCGATGATGTCGGCGATCTTCTTGCTGCTGGCGTCTATGCCCTGCATGGTCTGCACGACCTTGCGCACGGCCTGCCCGCCTTCGGTGACGACGCGCTGGGCCTCGCGCGTGATGCGGTCGGCCGATTGCGCGTGGTCTGCGTTGTGGGCCACGGTGGAGCCCAGCTCTTCCATGGCGGCGGCGGTCTGCTCCAGCGCGCTGGCTTCGCTTTCGGTGCGGGCGGCCAGGTCCTGGTTGCCCTGGGCGATTTCCGCGCTGGCCAGGGCCACGCTGTGGGCCTGTTCGTTCACGCTGCCGACCACGCGCGTCAGGCCCGTGCTGGTGGTGTTCATGGCTTCCAGCAGGTGGCCGATTTCATCCTGGCGGTCGCTGGCGATGCGCACGGTCAGGTCGCCATCGGCAATGGCGTAGGCCATGTGGCTGGCCTGCTTCAAGGGGCGCACGATCATGCGGCGGATGAGCCAGAACCATGCCGCCGACAGCAGCAGCACGGCGCCCAGGCCCATGAGCGCGAACTGCAGGATCAGGCTGCGGGTCTCGGACACGGCTTCGTCCACGTAGGCGCTGGTGGCAATGACCCAGTTCCAGGGTGCGTATTGGCTGAAGACGACCAGCTTGTCGCGTGCCTGGGTTTCGCCCGGATTGGTCCAGGGATAGGCCATGCTGCCCTGCTTGCGGTCCAGCATGTCGCGGATGAAGAAGCGGCCATCGCCGTCCTTGGAATCGCTCATGTTCTGGCCTTCCAGGGCGGGATGCACGACCAGTTGGCCGCGCTGGGGGCCGTCTTCGGCATTGAGCACGTAGTAGTAGCCGGTCTGGCCCACCTTGAGCGCGCGGATGGAGTCCTTGAAGTGCTCCAGCAGTTGCGAGAAGTCCTGGCCCACGAAGGCGATGCCCACGGTGGCGCCGGAGGCGTCCTTGAGCGGGCGGTATTGCGTCATGTACTGGCGGCCGAACAGGTGGGCCAGGCCCATGTAGCTTTGGCCGGCCTGGATGGCGGCGTAGGCGGGATGGGCGCGGTCCAGCCGGCTGCCCAGCACGGCCACGCTCTGGTCGCCTTTCTCGTTTTTGAGCGTGGTGGCAATGCGCACGAAGTCGCCCTGCCCCTGAGCCGCAAACACGGTGGCCACGGCGCCGGTGCTGCGCGTGAAGGCCTGCAGGTGCGCATCGTTGCCGTTGAGCGGCTGGCCGTCCAGGCTCAGCACGGGTTCGCCGCCGCTGGTGTCCAGGCTGAGCGATCCCTGCAGGCTGCGCGCCAGGCTGTCGGCCAGGAACTGGGTGCGCTGGCGCAGCTCCTTGTCGGTGGACTCGACGAAGTTGTGCAGCATCTGGACGCCCTGCTGCATCTCGTTGTGCATTTTTTTCTGCAGGGACTTGCTCACATCCCAGGCAATGCCCAGCACCAGCAGCGCCAGGATGGCGGCGACCCAGACAAAATTGGTGAGTGACAGCTTTGCGCCCAATCCTTGGCGGCGCCAGAAACGTTGACCGATGTGCATTGATGCATCTCCTGTGCGGCGTTGTGCGCCGCTGTTGTGCGCGCACAGGCGGGGAATGCCTGCGTGCCAAGCCATGCTGACCAAAGTCAAGCCCTGGTGATTCATGGGCCGAAGCGTATCGACGCTGCCGCATGCGGGATTTGAGATGGGTCAAGGAAGTAACCAAGTGTTGCAACGACAGCGCCCGGCCATCGCGCCCAGGCTTCGGCCAACGCCCGCCAGAACGGCTGGGGCGACAAACAGGCGCATGACAACGATGCCGAGGTGGCGGGCTTTGTCACCGAAGCCGCCAACGTGCGCTACCTGGAGACCGAGCTGGCGCTGGAAGGTGGCATCCACTGCACGACGCAGCAGCAGCCGCTTTGATGCGCGCCGTGCGGCAATAAGAATCGTCTTAACCTTGGCTGCGCAAGGCCGGGCAAGACTGGAGAGCGGTATATCGATCCGTTTTTTCCAGAAATGCAGCCAAAGAGAACGTCCCAGAAACTGTGCGACCCATGCTACGAATTGCTGAGCAATACAAGCCTGTCAACGCCCCACCCCGGACTGAGATTCCGCTTTTACTCACTGGAGCAGGACGCCAATTTCGTGAACTATGGCTGCGTGCATTGCCAGGCGCCCCTGGCGATGAAGACAAGCCGGCGCGGGGCACTTCTGGGGTTTCGCCTGATGCCGTCCGAACCGCACTATCGCCTGGGTGAGGGGGACGCCGAGGACGGCAGCCAGGCGCAAGGCCAGGCGCTAAAAGGGTGACCGGCTTGTGCAGCCCGCAGGCCGGTCAGTCGAAAAGATGGTGCTCGGCGCAAAAGGCCGCCAGATCCTGGTTGCTGTCCACGTTCAGCTTGCGCATGGCGGAGTTCTTCTGGAGGCTGACGGTCTTGACGCTGCGCCGCAGGCGTGCGGCGATTTCGGTGATGGACTCACCATTGGCGAAATGCCTGAGGACTTCGAATTCGCGCGGCGAGAGGCTGTTGGCGCGCTCGGCCAGGAAAACGGACCGCTCCTGCCTGGGCGTGTCGGCCTGGAATGAGGGCGAATAGTAGCGGGCATTGAGGCGGACACACTGCAGCGCCGCCATGATCTGGGTGAGCGGGTCTTCCTTGAGCAGCACACCGGCGACGCCGGCGTCATACAGGGCCGAGATGATCATGGGGTTGGAGACGGTCGTCAGCACCAGCACCTTGATGTCCGGGAAGTGGCGTATCAGATAGTCCACGTAGCGCAGGCCATCGCCATAGACATCGTCGCCCGGCATGGAGTAGTCGGTCAGAACCACGTCCAGCGGGTTCGATCTGGCGTATTGCATCAAGGACGATGGCGTGCTGAACGTGGCCACGACCTGGAGATTGGGGTCCTGCTCCAGGAAGTCCTTGACACCAAGCAGGACCACGGCGTGGTCGTCCACGACAGCAATGCGCAGTTTCAGTTTCATGGGATCGCAAGCAAAGGGTTAGGGCTGGGGCAATTGCGCCATCATGGCGCGAAGGTCGGCCAAGAGGTCGGCCAGAAGGACTGACAGCGCGGCCTGCAGGCCGGGCTCCCGGGTGCCGTTCGGGAGCTGGTCCTCCAGCGACTGGGTGCGCGCGGCAAGCTCCTGCATCCTGGCCAGCAGCAAGGCGCCGCGCATGCGATGCAGCGCCTGCGCGGCCAGGTCGGGCCGGCGCTCCTCCAGGCCACGGGCCAGCATTGCGATGTCGTCGTTCATGCACTGCACGAAGACCTGCCGGTGCGTCTGCAGCACGTTGGGCTCCGACAGGGCCGCAGGCTGCGAGGTATCCCCCACCGGGGTACCGGCCTGGGCAGGCGCCGGACGGAGCCGCTTTTTCGGCGCGAACTTCTCCAGGGTGCGGACCAGCGTGCGCAACGGGATGGGCTTGACCAGCCAGGCATTCATGCCGGCATTCAGGCAGCGGTTTTCCTCGTCCAGCATGGCATTGGCGGTCACGCCGACGATGGGGCAGACAACGCCCTCCGCACGCAGCCGCTCCGCCAGTTCGTAGCCGTTGAGGTAGGGCATGTTCACGTCCGTCAGCACCAGATCGTGCGGGCTGATGTCCCACAGCGCCAGCGCCTCCTCCCCGTCGTCGGCGACCGTGACTTCGCAGCCCAGGCTCTCGAGCTGGCCGCGCAGCGTCACCTGGTTGACGGGATTGTCCTCGGCGACCAGCACGCGCAGGTCGAACAGGGGCAGATCGGAGCCGGAGCCGGCCGAGCGCTGTGCGCCGCCGAGCACCTGGGCAATGCCCAAGCCGATGCTCAGGACGTTGTGCCCGTCGATGCCCCGGTTGTCCGGCGAGGAAAGGTTCAGGTGCGGCCCCATCCATCCGGGCGCGGGGCTGTCCGCCGGCAGCAGGACGTCCAGCAGCAGCTCATCGTCATGGGCCGCCACCGGGGCGGCGCCCGCCGCGCGGGCCTGGCCGCCCCAGCGCTGCAGCCAGGCGCAGATGTTGTCCGTCAGTTCCGGGTGGGGGGTGCGCACCGCGATGCGGGCGCCCTGTAGCGCGGGAGCCTCCTCCTCCTCCTCCTCCTGCGCGACGGTCTCCAGCCCCAGCTCGAACCAGAACCGGCTGCCCAGGCCGGGCTCGCTCCAGACCTCGATGGAGCTGGACATCATCCGGGCCAGGCTCCAGCAGATGGACAGGCCCAGGCCCGCTCCACGCGCCGTGCGGCTGCTGTTCTTGACCAGATAAAAGGGCGTGAAAAGCTCGCCATGCAGGGATTTTTCTATGCCCACGCCCGTGTCGCAGACCTCGAACACCAGCCGGACCTGGGAGGCCGTGCCCGGCACGCTGCGCAGGCGGACGATCACATGGCCGGCCTCCGTGAACTTGATGGCATTGCTGATGAGATTGCCCAGGATCTGGCGGATGCGCACCGCATCGCCCAGCACCGACTCGGGCACCTGCGCGTCCACGCAGGAAAACAGCAGCAGGCCGTTTTGCTGCGCCATGGCGGCATAGGAGCTGGTGCAGTTTTGCACCAGCTCCCGGGGGTTGAACGGGGCCTTTTCCAGTTGCAACTGGTCCGCCTCGATCTTGCTGGTGTCCAGGATGTCGCTGATGATCTGCAGCAAGATGGACGAGGAGGCCTCGATACGGTCCACATACTTGCGCTGCAGCTGCGTGAGCTCGGTCAGGCCCAGCAGCTCCAGCGTGCCCAGCGCGCCATACAGCGGCGTGCGGATCTCGTGGCTCATGGTCGCCAGAAAGGTGGACTTTGCCTCGTTGGCCTCGTCCGCCGCGATTCTTGCCCGCTCCAGATTGCTCTCGATTTCTGCGCGCGCACTGACGTCGGCAAACACGCACAGCGTCACATCCTGGCCCAGGTAGCGGGTGGGCGCGTAGGCCACGTAAAGCGTTCGGCCCTGCGCGGTGACCAGGCGCTCCATGGTGCCTGCGGCCCGGGCCTGGACAATCTCGTCCAGTGCCGCCTTGTTCTCCGGCGAGCCGGGGCGCAGGTAGCCATCGGCCGAGTGCAGCCACTCCTGCACCAGCGAGTTGCTGAAGATGATTTTCCCGCTGCCGTAGGCCACAAGGCAGATGGCCACGGGAGCGGTTTCGATCAGCGTCCTGTTGAATTCATTGCTCTCGACGATGACCCGCTGCGCCTCCTGCGCGGGCGCAATCACCTTGCGGTTGAACCAGCGGGTATAGGCAATACCGGCCAGCAGGCTCAGCAGCAGGGCCAGCACCAGGCCGGCAGAGGGCGCGAACAGCCGGCCCTGGAAAAAGGTGGCGTAGTCCACCTGGTAGTAGCCGGTCCACCGGCCGGAGGCATCCTCGGTCTTGAGGATCAGGCCATTGCGCGTGTACTGCATCCCCGTGTCGTCCACCTGCGGGACGGGGCCGGTGCCCATGAGCACGCCGAAATCCCGGTGCTCCAGCCAGAAAAGATGCCTGGGCAAGGTATGGATGGTTCTTTCTATGGCGCTGATGCGCTGGCGGCTGAAAAGGATGGCGGCGTAGATCGGGCTTGCGGCGGCTTCGTCGCCGGCATCGATATGGCTTGAAAAGCCGGCTGCGACCATGCCGATCATCTTTTCCGGGAACTGGGGCGACCGGAACCAGACGATCTCCTGCGCCGGCGCCGTGGAGCCGGCGCCCGGCCGGGCATCGGCGGCCCTGGCCCGCAGATGCGCCTTGACGGCGGCAATCGTGCTGTCGAACATTTCCTGCGTGACGCTCTCGTTGCCGATGGGCACGTCGATGGCCGGCACGCCGATGCTGATCGCCCCGTCCTCCTTGGTGAAGAAGGCAGCGGCTGCAGGGAAGTAGGAGCCTGCCCAGAAGGAGGAATAGCCTGCGGCCAGGGAGCTGCCCAGCGAGAAAAGCCGGTCCGGGAGCGTGTCGCAGGCCGCGCGCGCAGAGCATTGCAATGAAAAGGGAATGCCGCCGATGGCCTCGCGGCCACGGAACATGCGGTAGTCCGCCTGCGCAGGTGCGGGCACGTCGACGATAGTGGCTACTCTCTGGTCCGGCAGCGCTTTCCAGGACTCGTTGCGGCCCTTGAGCCGCCGAAGGAAGATCTCCTGCTCGTCCAGCGAGCCGACGATGGCGGAGAAGTTCAAGGCCAGGCGGCCCTGCTCCTGCTCGAAGATCCTCTCAGAGCCCCACAGCAGCACAGCGATGAGGAAGATCGCAAGGGGAAGCACTCCAAACAGTACCCGGTTCTGCCAGCGTGTGGTGCGTGTGATCTTGCTGAACGGGGAGTCGGGCATGGACGCCTTGCGTGCTTGGGTCAGGTGGGGTTGCCTTGGTGTCGGGGTTCGGATGCCAGCATAAGGGCAAATTCGCTGGCGGGCACTGCGGCGGACAGCAGATATCCCTGCACGCAATCGCAGCCGATGCTGCGCAGCAACTCCAGGTCCTGGGTGGTCTCCACCCCTTCTGCCGTCACCGTCAGGCCCAGTTGCCGCCCCAGCTGCACCGACGACGTCAAGGCCGCAGTGCGCACCTCGTCACCCGCGGCGCCGGCCACGAAGGCCCGGTCGATCTTCAATTCGGTGAAGGGCGTGGAGATGAGGCTGTACATCGAGCTGTAACCCCGCCCGTAGTCATCCTGGGCCAGGCCAAAGCCTTTGAGCCGCAGGCGGCTCGCGCACATGTAGTAGTTGGCGGGTATGCCGACGGCCTGGTCCTCCAGCAGCTCGAACGTGATGTTCTCCGCAGCGATGCCGCACCGGGCCGCCATGCCGTGCAACTCATCCGGCAGCCCGATATCGTCCAGCAGCGGTATCGGCAGGTTGACGGACACAGGCACGACATGTCCGGCACTGCGCCAGGCCAGGTGCGCCGACATGGCGTCTTCCATCATGCGCACCAGCAAGGCATGGTCCAGGCCATGGAACCGGATGGCGGACATGAACGAGCCCGGCATCATGAAGCCGAACTGCCGATCGTTCCAGCGCGCCAGCGCTTCCACACCGACGGTGTGGCCCGTGAGCAGGGATTTCTTGGGCTGGAACCAGGCCTGTATGGTTTTCTCCTCCAGCGCCTGGATCAGGTGTGCCTTGGCGAAAATCGGCCGTTCCTTGATGCCTGGAGCGCCTTTCCTCTCGTAGGCACGCAAGGACCTGAGTTGGCTGGCCAGGACCTGGACATGGTCCGCACCGAACGGCTTTTGAAACATCCCGATGACGGAAAAGCCGGACTCCTTGGCCATGAGACTGACACTGTTCATCAACCGGCGCGAGCAGGAGCTGGATATGACGAGCATGGGATGCAGGCCGCGCTGGCTCAGTTCATTGATGAACTGCAGGCCGTCCATGTCGGGCATTTTCAGGTCGGTGATGACAAGGTGGAATCCGCCATCGCGCAGCATTTGCAGGGCATCGCGTGCGTTGCAGGCAATGTGCGTGTCCACGATTCCCGCCTCCATGAGCAGGCTGCGCGTGTGCTCGCAGCACAGGGCGTGGTCGTCAAGAATGAGTACTTTGAATGTCGACAGCATGGGATCAGGTCCTGCATTGCTTGATGTGGTTCAGGGTGGTGCGCAGCACCGCCAACGTGAATGGCTTGCACAGCAGGCTGTCGAAGCCGGCCGGCAGTCCGTCGCCCTGCCCTTGAAGCTGCCCCTGCGCCTGCGTCTGCGGCTGGGCATTGGCCGTCAGCCCGACGATCGGGCGGCCGTAGCCACGCTTTCTGAGCGCACGCGCCAGGGCCAGGCCGTCCAGCAGCGGCATGTGCAGGTCGGTGAGAACGGCGTCGAATTCGAGCAGGCCGGGCATGGACAGCGCGTCCTGTCCATTGCTGGCCTGCTGGACCTCGCAGCCCAGCACCTGCAGTTGCTCTCGCAGGATGATTCTGTTGATGGGGTTGTCCTCGACGATGAGCACGCTCAGCCCCATCGGCTCGTGGACCTGGGGAACGGCGGCGTGCAGGTCAGGGCGCGCGCCCGGCGCAATGCCCTGTTGGGCCATGCCCAGCGCCTGGCCCACGGCCAGCACGCCAGGCATGCTGGTTTCCCACACACGGGCCTGCAGGGTTTCGCGGGGGACCTCGCCCGGCGCCAGCGCCAGAACGCATTTGCCCGTCCATTGCGGACGGCGCACCGACCGTGGCCAGGCTTGCACCAGCACCGCCTGTTCATTGGGGCCCTGCACCTGCTCCCGGTACGGCTGGGCCATGGCGCCCCAATGCCGAAGCCAGGCGCACAGGTTGTGCACGACTTCCGGAATGGCGCCATCCACGTAGACGGTCTGCGGCAACAGACTGGGCACCGCCTCATAGCCTGCCGCGCTCTCGCGCGGCAGGCGCAGCTCGAATGACACGCAGGTCCCCAGTCCCGGCTGGCTGGCGGCCGTCAGCCGCCCGCCCATCTCCTGGCTGAGGCGCAGGCAGATGGACAGCCCCAGGCCTGCGCCCTGGACCTGCTGCTGCGTGGCCGCATGGGCACGGAAGTACGGGTCGAACAGGAAGGGCTGCTGCTCCGGGTCGATGCCGATGCCTGTGTCCTGCACCTGGAACCGCAGGTCGGTGCCTTCCTCGCTTTCGCCCATGACCTGCAGGCGCAGGGCCACATGGCCGGAGAACGTGAACTTGATGGCATTGCCCACCAGGTTGTCCAGGATCTGCCGCAGCCGCAAGGCATCGCCCACCAGCAGGGGCGGCGTTTTCACATCGGAGACGGCATACAGCTGCAGCCCCTTTTGCTCGGCACGCGACAGCAGGCCTGCGGCCACGCTGTCGAGCAGTTCGGTGGCCGAGAACGCATGGGCCTCCAGTTGCAGCCGGCCAGCCTCGATGGCCGACAGGTCCAGGCTGTCGTTGACGATGCGCAGCAAGGAGGCCGATGCCTGCTGCATGGCCCCCAGGTAGCGTGTCTGTTCGGAAGGAACCCTGGACAGCGCCAGCAGCTCCAGCGTTCCCAGGATGCCAAAGAGCGGCGTCCGTATTTCATGGCTCATGGTGGCCAGAAACTGCGTCTTGGCCTGGCTGGCCGATTCGGCGCGCAGCTTGGCATCGACCAGCGCTGCCTGCACCTGCCTGAGCGCCGTCACATCGCTGACCAGGCAGAAAACCACCGGCTCGCCGGCGTGGGTCGTGGGCGTGGTGCTGACCTCCACCAACCGACCGTCTCCCAGCGCCAGCTCACGCGGGCCCTGCTGCGTGCCCCCGGCCAGGGCATGCTCGAACCAGGAAGCATCACTGCACACCCACTGCCGCGCCAGTCCGTTGGACAGCAGCAGGCTGCGATCGCTGCACCGCACCAGCGCCAGGCCCACGGGCGCCGTGTCCAGCAGCTTGCGGCAGAGCGCATCACCGGCGGCGCAGGCGCCTGCCCGGCTCCAGGCCGAAGCCGGCACGCTGCGGCGCAGCCGGCGCACGCACCATGCAAGTACAGCCATGAAGGCAAGTCCCAGCGCCACGGACCACAGCAGCAGCCAGACATGGGCCCTGACCAGCTGCCGCGCGGGCTCCCAGCGGTCTGCAAGCCATCCGGCGTTGTTCGCGGATTTGCGCAGCAACAGGGATTCGGGAAGCGCCCGGCCTGCCTGCATCAGTGAATGGAGCGGCCCGGGCTGGCCCTGCGGTGCGCTGGCGCGCCACGGCCAGGCATAACCGGCTTGCGTGTGGATGGCTGCGTGCGTAGCCCCCACCGCAGCGTCCAGCAGCAGGAAACATCGGTCCATGAAAAACAACTGAACGTCTCGCACGGGCACATGACCCAGACTGCGCGATGGCGTCGCCGGGGCGGCGTCGTCCCTGCCGCCGTGACCGGCACAGGCCAGCATGGCCATGATCGCCAGTGCAAATGCCATCAAATCACGCCGTGCCAGGGACAGGCGCAGCCTGTGATGTATCGATCTGGAAGAAAACAAGAGAGCTTGAAACTGGCGCATTGCCGAATCTTAGAAATCAAAAGGCGAATTTGGACTAAGAATTTTCTTAATGCTGAAACCTCTTGCGCACCGCCTCGCCAAAGAGCGATTTCAAGCATCGATCCGCCATCGGAAAATCGTCAAATTTCTTTGAAAATGCCACTATTCCTGTCACTTTAAGAAAATTCTTAAACCAATATACCAATGCCCTGGAGATCATTGCCGGATTGATTCATCGACAAAGGCTGCTCCGTTTCTCACCACCCCTGTGATATTGAACACAGACGTCGCGCATGTAGAATGCCAGCGATTTTTTCACGTCCTGTGTTGCGCAATATCCAGAATGCGTTTCGGCAGCCCATTTCAGGGAAAGTGAAAAAGGCAATGAAGATATACAGGCAACGATTCACTCCCATGGCGGCACGCAGGCCCCTGCGCCTGCTCGCCCTGGCATTGCTGTCGCAAGGCTGCATCGCCACGGCCCATGCATGGACCGTCGTGGTGGACAGCGCCGCCGACGCAACCGGCCCGTGCGCCAGCACCGGCCTGGGACCCTGCACCCTGCGCGACGCCATCACCTACGCCAACGCCAACCGCAACAAAGGGGGCGACAACCGCATCGAGTTCAGCATCGGTGCGGGGGGAGAGCAGACCATCGTCACCCAAAGCAACTGGAATGGCAGCCTCATGCAGCCCATTGCACCGGCCACATCACTGACGGTGGACGCCAGCACGCAACCCGGCTATGAGGACCACTTGCCACGCCGCCCCCTGATCACGCTGCAGGCAGGCAGCTCAGAGTTCGGTACAGGGCTTGAGCTGGCAGGCGCCATCACGGTGCGCGGTCTGGCGATAGGCGGCTTCAACACCGCCCTGGCGGTGACAGGCGACGGCAACACCGTGCTGGGCTGCCATATAGGCGTTGACGCATCGGGAACGGTCGCCATGGGCAATCGCAGCAACATCCTTGTCAACTCCGGCAACCGCAACCGCATCGGTAGTCTGGATATTGGCGGGCGAAATGTCATCTCCGCGGCGGAAAATTCCGGAATATGGCTTTCCTGGCCGGGCGCCGGTACAGAAAACATCATTCAGGGAAATTACATAGGCACCGATATCACCGGCAACGTGGCGCTGGGAAACCAGGGAAACGGCATCAGCGTGGCATCCGGATTTACCGGCACGCTGATCGACAGCAACCTCGTCTCCGGCAACGTCAGGGAAACCGGTGGTTCATCCGGGATTTCCATTTCCGGCTCGCACACGCTGGTGACCCGCAACCGTGTCGGGACCAATGCAGCCGGCACGGCCATGATTGCCAACAATGGGCCAGGCATTGCCGTATTCTTTTCGCCGGAAGGCGGACATCGCATTGGCACAGGCCCTGAAGACGGCAACCTGGTTGCCGGAAACAAGGAAACGGCCATCGAATTGAATGGAAACTACGCCGCACGCAACTCGAATACCCTGATTGCCGGGAATATCGTGGGAACCAGCCTGGACGCCAGCACCATGCTGCCCAATCAATGGGGCATCGTCATCAAGGATTCGGACGAAGTGACCGTGCGCGGAAACATCGTCGGTGGCAGCAAGGCCTCCGGCATACAGTTCCAGGGCGCCGGCAAGAACAACCTCGTGCAGGGCAACTACGTGGGCGTCAGTCCCCAGGGAACCGCCCTGCCCAATGGGGAAGGCGTTTCCTTTTTCCAGAAGGCCCATGACACCCTGGTCGGCGGTGACGACGCGGCACATGCCAACGTGATTGCGCACAACAGGCTGTTCGGCGTGGGATTGCGGGGGGACGAAGTCAAGGGCGTCTCCATGCTCGGCAATGCCATCTACGGCAATACCGAGGGAGGCATCGCACGAACCAGCCTGGCCAACGGAGATCCTGCCGATCCGGTGCTGCTCACGGTGACGCCCGACGGCCTGTCCGGCACGCTGGACAGCGTCGCCAACGAGAGCATGCGCATCGAGTATTTCTCGACGCCCAGGCTGCCCGACGGGCTGGTGGAGCGCGCCGCCGGCAAGGTTCTGCTGGGCTCGCAGACCGTGACCACCGATGCATCAGGCCATGCGCCCTTGGCGTTCAAGGGCGCCATGCCCCCGGGCGACCAGGCCGCTGTCACGGCGACCGCCACCCGGATTTCCACCGGCGACACCTCGCGCTTTTCCAACGCGATGGCGGCCAACGCCGCCCCCGTGGCGCTGCCGCAAGCCGTCACGACGCCGCAGGATACGGCGCTGACCATCACCCTCGCTGGCACGGACTTCGAGTCGGACCCGCTGCGCTTCGAGATCACCGCCGGCCCCGCCCATGGCGGCATCAGCGGCTTCGATCCCCAGACGGGCACGCTGGTCTACACGCCGGCGGCCGGCTACTCCGGGCCCGATACCTTCGCCTTCACGGTATCCGACGGGCACCAGAGCGCTGCCGCACCGGCATCCGTGTCCATCGAGGTGATCGCTGCCGATCCTCCCGACCCGGGCCCGGGCACCGATCCCGACCCCGGTCCGGGCACGGACCCAGGGCCCGGTGCCGGCCCCGGAAATGTCCAGGCCGTTCCCGGCCTGGGCAAGGGCGGCATGCTGGCGCTGCTGTGCGGCATGGCCTATCTGGCCAGCCGCAGGATGAGGAAAAGGCAGGCCTGAGCCTGCAGCGGGCGCAGAGGCCCCCGCGCAATCGTCAGGCCGGCAGCCAGCGCAGCCAGCTCGGCCGCCAGGTCAGGGTGAAGGCAATGGCCAGGGCGGCAGCGGCCAGCGTCATGATCCAGACCAGGGAGGCCATGGAGGCATGGTCCACCGCCAGGCACAGGCCCAGCGAGGCGGCCAGGCCTGAGGCGCCCAGCCAGCGCAGCAGCCTGACCTTGCCATCGGGCTGGGGCATGTCGCCGTGCACCTGCTCCCAGTGCACGTCCTTGGCCAGCGCAAACCAGCCCATGCCGGCCAGCGAGGCGGCAAAGGCGGCGGCCAGCAGCAGTGCGTCCAACAGTCCCTCAGACATGGGCCACCTCCGCGGCGCGCGAGGGCATGGCGGGCACGGCGCGCGTCTTGAGCTTGCGTGCCACCACCACGGCCAGCACGGCGCTGGCCAGCATGAACAGGTCCACGCCGGCCACGGGCCAGTAGCCCGCGCCCAGGGTCTTGAACAGGTGGTCGCCCGTGGTCAGCCAGTTCAGCAGCACGGCGGTGACGGCCATGGCGGCCACGGCCCAGCACTGCTCGCGCCATGCGGGGTTGGGCAGGCCCCGGGCCACGGGGGCGCTGCGCACAAAGGCATGCGCCATGGCCAGCAGCCAGGCGGCCCAGAAGAAATAGCGCTCCATGTCGCCCCGGCCCGGCCAGCCCTGGGGCATGGCCTCGGGCAGCAGGCGGTTGGAAATCAGCATGCCCAGGGCGGCCACCAGCATGCCGGTGACGGTGGTGACGGCCAGGGCATCGACCACGCGCGCGCCCTGCACGCCCTGCTTGGCGTGCTGCTTCTTGCGCTTTTCCACGAAGAAGACGTAGCCGGTGGCAATGCAGGCGCAGCCGGCCAGGCCGCCCAGCACGTACAGCCAGCGCAGCAACCAGTGGCGGAAGTGCTGCAGGTGCAGGCCGGTGAGGAAGGTGTTGAGGCTGTCCACGGCCGTGCGCGGCGGATCTTCGCGCAGCAGGGCGCCCGTGCTGGCCTTGAAGTGGATGCCCTCGCCCGTGAGCGCGATGCGGTCGGTGCCGGCGCGGTAGACGCTGACGTAGCCATTGGCATCGCCCACATGGGTGACGGACAGGAAACCCACGTCGCCGGCCATGCCCTTGGCGGCCCAGCGGCGCTGCGCCTCGGCCACCATGGCGTCCACCGAGGCCACGGGCGCGGCCACTCCGGCGCGGTCGTGCGGCAGGCCGGTTTCCTCGGCCTCCATTTTTTCGTGCAGCTCGTGCAGCGGCTCCAGCTGGGTGTGGGTGATGGGGAAGTAGATGCCCGCAAAGATCACCAGCCCCGTGAAGGCGAAGAAGAAGTGAAAGGGCAGCGCCACCACGCCCGTCATGTTGTGCAGGTCCAGCACGCTGCGCTGGGTGGCCTTCTTCGGACGGAAGGTGAACAGCTCGCGGAAGATCTTGCGGTGCATGACCACGCCGCTGACCAGGGCCACCAGCATGATGAATGCGGCAAAGCCCACGATCCAGTAGCCAAGGCCCATCCAGTTGAGCGTCAGGCTGTAGTGCAGCGGGTAGAAGAACTGGCTGCCGATCTTGAGGTGGTCGTCCGGCAGGGACTCGCCATTGCGCGGGTCGATGGTGCGCATGGCCCAGATCAGGGTCTCGGGCTTCTTGGCGTTGGCCACCTCGTAGCCGGCGAACAGGCCCAGCACCGGGTCGCGGTGCGTGGTGTAGGCGCCCCAGCGCTGGGGCGTGTCGAAGCGCTCGGGCAGCGGGCCGTTGACCTCGCCGCGCATGGCCTCGCGCGCCTGGGCGTTGGGCTGCATGGACTCGAAGACCGGCTTGAGGATCTGGTCGTACGAGGGCATGGGCGTGGGCTCGAAGCGCGAGGCCGGAATGGCCCAGCGGTCGATCTCGCGGTCGAACACCGACAGCGCGCCAAAGAAGAAGGCGGCCATGAGCACGAAGCCGAGCACCAGCCCGAACCAGGTGTGCAGCCAGGCCATGGAAAGGCGGAAATTCTGGAACATGGGAAGCGATCTCCGGATCAGGGCAGCAGCATCTGCTGGAGCAGCGATGCGCAGCCGGTCATGACAATGCCGCCACCGGCCAGCACGGCCCAGACGCGCGGGAGGCTCTGCGCCGCAAAGGCCCAGAGGAACACCGTCAGAAACACCAGCAAGCCAAGGATGTAGCCCAGATGCTCGGCATCGTGGAACTCCATTCCGGCAGCAAACATCAGCACCACGCCCAGGGCGATGAAGCCCCAGGTGAAGGCATAGCCGCCGAAGACCGCAGCTGCAATGCGAACCAAAATAGTTTTCATTTACACAGAAAAATACAGTTGTGCACCAAGTTCTCGGGGCGCATTATCCCCGAGGGTTGTTAAAACCTGTAATCGGCTGTGGTCTGTGGCGCCTGTCTTCTGTGCGTGGCGTCTCTAGGCAGCCTGGCCCGCCGCCTGCGCCTTGGCCTGCGGCGCAGAAGGCTTGAGCGTGGGCGGCGCGAACTGGAAGGTGTGGGCGCTGGCGCCCGGCCAGTAGAGCTTGAACACGCTGTGCTGCTTGTCCAGCGGCCCCAGCAGCGCGCCGGGCTCCACGCGCAGGACCAGGTTGGCCAGCTGCCGCACCTCGGTGTCGGAGATGCGCCGCACGATGTGGTGGGCCGTGATGTCGCAGGGGTGCTCCAGGCCCGCAGCCTGCACCAGTTCCTGCAGCGCATGCAGGGTCTTGTCGTGGAAGTTGGCCACGCGCGTGGCCTTGTCGGGCACGACCAGGGCCTTCTGGCGCGCCGCATCCTGCGTGGCCACGCCCGTGGGGCAGTGGCCGGTGTGGCAGTTCTGCGCCTGGATGCAGCCCAGGGCCATCATGAAGCCTCGCCCGGCGTTGCACCAGTCGGCGCCCAGCGCCATCATGCGCGCGATGTCGAAGGCCGTGATCACCTTGCCGGCCGCGCCGATCTTGATGCGGTGGCGCAGGCCCACGCCGATCAGCGTGTTGTGCACCAGCAGCAGGCCTTCCTGCAGCGGCACGCCCACGTGGTCGGTGAACTCCACGGGCGCCGCGCCCGTGCCGCCCTCGGCGCCATCGACCACGATGAAGTCCGGCGTGATGTCCGTCTCCTGCATGGCCTTGACGATGGCGAACCACTCCCAGGGATGGCCCACGCAGAACTTGAAGCCCGTGGGCTTGCCGCCCGACTTCTCGCGCAGGCGGGCGATGAAATGCATCATCTCCACCGGTGTCTTGAAGGCGCTGTGGCTGGACGGGCTGATGCAGTCCACGCCCACGGGCACGCCGCGCGCGGCGGCGATCTCGGGGGTGACCTTGGCGCCCAGCAGCATGCCGCCGTGGCCGGGCTTGGCGCCCTGGCTGAGCTTGATCTCGATGAGCTTGACCTGCGGGTCGGTGGCGTTGGCGATGAATTTTTCTTCGTTGAAGCTGCCATCGTCGTTGCGGCAGCCGAAGTAGCCCGAGGCCACCTCCCAGATCAGGTCGCCGCCGTGCACGCGGTGGTGCTGGCTGATGGAGCCCTCGCCCGTGTCGTGCGCAAAGCCGCCCATCTTCGCGCCCTTGTTCAGCGCCAGGATGGCATTGGCCGACAGCGCGCCGAAGCTCATGGCCGAGATGTTGAAGATGCTGGCGCTGTAGGGCTGGGTGCAGGGCGAGTTGCCTTCATCGGCGCAGCCGATGGTGATGCGGAAGTCATGCGAGGCCAGCCTGGTGGGCTGCATGGAATGGTTCACCCATTCATAGCCCTGGGCCGTGACATTGAGCTGCGTGCCCAGCGGGCGGCTGTCCGGGTCGCCCTTGGCGCGCTGGTAGACCAGGGAGCGCTGGGCGCGCGAGAACGGCAGCGCCTCATGGTCGGACTCGATGAAGTACTGGCGCATCTCGGGCCGGATGAACTCCAGCAAAAACCGCAGGTGGCCGATGATGGGGTAGTTGCGCAGCACCGAATGGCGCACCTGGGTCATGTCGCGCACGCCCAGCAGCGCCAGCGCGGCGCATACGCCAAAGCCCAGCCACCACCACAGCCCTCCCCACACCAGCGCCGCCACCAGCAGCCCCGCGCTGCCGACCAGGCTCAGGCAGAACGTGGTGTAGCGCAGCGGCACCCATGCGGGCAGGCGATGAACCGGGGAGGCAGACGTTGACATGGCGTGGGTCCTTGGGGGCGTGTTGACGATCTTGTGCATGCCGCGCCGTCGAGGGCGCGCTGTGCACAAGGGTAACCCACGATCCGCGTCAGCCCAGGCGCGGCCGTGCGTCGGCGCCCGTTGCCTGCGCGGCCGCCGGCAGCACGAACCGGAAGCTGGCCCCCTGCCCCGGCTGGTCCACCAGTTCGATGCGGCAGCCATGCAGCTCCAGCATGCGGTGGACGATGCGCAGGCCCAGGCCGCCGCCGCGGCGGGCGCCGCCCACGGTAAAGGGGCGCTCGAACAGGCCTTCGCGCAGATCGGCCGAGATGCCGGGGCCGGTGTCGGCCACGGTGACTTCGACCGCGTTGCCCGCTGCCGCCAGCGCCACCTGGATGCTGCCGCCGCCGGGCGTGTGGCGCAGCGCGTTGTCCAGCAGGTTGCCCAGCACGCGCTCGATCATGCCCAGGTCGGCCTGGACGACGGGCAGGCGAGGCGGAAAGTCGGCCCGCAGCGCCACCTGGCGCGCCTCGGCACGCAGCTCAAATTTCTGGAACACGTCCTGCACCAGATCGGGCATGGAAAACGGCTCCGGCTCGGGCTGGACAAAGCCGTATTCCAGGCGCGCCAGCTCGAACAGGCTTTGCGCCAGCTCGCCCACCTTCTGGCTCTGGGCCAGGGCAATGCCCAGGTAGCGGCGGCGCTCGGTGGCGTCGAGCACGGCGTCCTTGAGCAGCAGCGTTTCCAGGTAGCCGTGCAGGGACGACAGCGGCGTGCGCAGGTCGTGCGAGACGTTGGCGATGAGTTCGCGCCGCTCCTGGTCCTGGCGCGTGAGCGCCCGCCACTGCTCGCCGATGCGCGCCACCATGCGGCGGTAGGCCGAGTCCAGCACGGCGATCTCGTCACGGCTGTCCTGTGCGGCGCCGGGCTGGGGGGCCGGCAGGTCCGGGGGCGCGCCATGGATGTCGAAACCGGCCACCTCTTCGGTGAGCCGGCGCAGCGGCCGCGTGATCAGCGCAAAGGCCACCAGGCCCGCCACCAGGCACAGCAGCGCCACCAGGCCGATGGACCACAGCGCCGTGCTGAGCACCGAGTTGGCCGAGCCCTGCGCCACCAGCTGGTCATGCGCCTCGCCCTGCAGCACCACGTAGATGAAGCCCACGTCCTTTCCGTTGACGCGCAGCGGCGCCGCGCTGAAGACCTTGCGGCCTTCGACGCTGCGCGGGTCGTCGCCCAGGATGGGCAGCGTGCCGCCCTCCAGCAGCCGGTGCACGGGCGCCAGGTCCACGCGCTCGCGGCGCACGCGGCCGTCGGGGGCGGCATGGCCGGCAATGCGGCCGTCGGCGTCCAGCAGGTAGACCTCCACGCTGGGGTTGACCAGCATGAGCTGGTTGAAGAAGCTGCGCACGGCGCCGGGCATGAGGCCGTTGGCGTCGGTCAGCTGGGCGTCGCGCGCAATGCTTTCGGCCACGTCGCGGGACAGGCCCTGCACCACTTCCAGCTCGTGCATGCGGCTGGCGCGCAGCTGCATCCAGGCCGAGGTGCCGCTGCACACCAGCAGCAGCACGGCAAAGACCAGGGACAGGCGCTGGGTCAGTGTCAGGCGCAGCTTCATGTCAGGCGCCCTCCCCCGCCTCGGCGAACTTGTAGCCGCGCCCCCAGACGGTGAGGATGCGCGCGGGCTGAGCCGGGTCGGCCTCGATCTTGGCGCGCAGGCGGTTGATGTGGGTGTTGACGGTGTGCTCGTAGCCTTCGTGCTGGTAGCCCCAGACGGCGTTGAGCAGGTCCATGCGCGAGAACACCTTGCCGGGCTGGCGCGCGAAGAAGTACAGCAGGTCGAACTCGCGCGGGGTCAGGTCCAGCCGGGCACCATGCAGCCGGGCATCGCGCGCCACGGGGTCCATGGCCAGGCCGGCGATGGTCAGGCTACCGGACTCCAGACGCGCATTCTGGGCCAGCGCCTCCACGCGGCGCAGCAGCGCCTTGACGCGCGCCACCAGCTCCAGCACGGAAAACGGCTTGGCCAGGTAGTCGTCGGCGCCGATCTCCAGGCCCAGGATGCGCTGCACCTCGCTGGAGCGCGCGCTGATGATGATGATGGGCGTGTAGCGCGCCATGGCGCGGGCGCGGCGGCAGATCTCCAGGCCGTCCACGCCGGGCAGCATGATGTCCAGCACCAGCGCGTCCCAGCCGCCGCGCTCCAGTTGGCGCAGGCCGTCGTCGCCACGCGCGCAGTGCATGACTTCCAGGCCTTCGTCGCGCAGGTGCAGCGTGAGCAGGTCGGCGATATGGGCGTCGTCCTCGACGAGAAGTACGCGGCGCGTGGCGGTCATCGGATGCGGTTTCCTGGAAGTGGCGGGAGTGGCTGCCATTGTGCGCAATACCGGGGCCGGGAGTTATCACGAATCTTTGAACTCTGCGTGAAGACTTCGGGAGGCCGCCGCCCTAACCTGACTGGCATCGCATCGTTTCAGACGCACGCAACCTTCAGGAGCACACCATGACCACCAGACGCCATCTTCTGTGGACTGCAGGCGCCGGCACCACCGCCGTGCTGGCGGCCAGCCTGTTCCCGCGCAGCGCACCGGCCGCCGCCTCCAGCGAAATCTTCGAGGTGAGCTACAGCGACGCCGAGTGGCGTGCCCGGCTCACGCCCGAGCAGTACCAGATCCTGCGCAAGGAAGGCACGGAGCGCGCCGGCACCAGCCCCCTGAACAAGGAGCACCGCGCCGGCACCTTTGCCTGCGCGGGCTGCGCCCTGCCGCTGTTCTCGTCCAAGACCAAGTTCGACAGCGGCACCGGCTGGCCCAGCTTCTGGCAGCCGCTGGACAAGGCCGTGGCCACGCGCCAGGACCGCACCTACGGCATGCTGCGCACCGAGGTGCATTGCCGCCGCTGCGGCGGCCACCTGGGCCATGTCTTCGACGACGGCCCCAAGCCCACGGGCCTGCGCTACTGCATGAACGGGCTGTCGCTGACGTTCACGCCCCAGCCTGCCTGAACCCGGGAGCCGCGCCATGCTGCTGATCGTCCTGGCCTATCTGGGCGGGGTGCTGACCATCGTCAGCCCCTGCATCCTGCCGGTGCTGCCCTTCGTCTTTGCACGCGCCGACCAGCCTTTCGCCAAAAGCGGCCTGCCGCTGCTGGCGGGCATGGCGCTGACCTTCGCCCTGGTGGCCTCGCTGGCGGCCGTGGGCGGCGGCTGGGTGGTGGCCGCCAATGAATACGGCCGCTGGCTGGCCCTGGGCCTGGTCGCCGTGTTTGCACTGACCCTGCTGTGGCCCGGCCTGTCCGAGCGGCTGACGCGGCCGCTGGTGGCGGCGGGCTCGCGCCTTTCCGAGCGTGCGCAGGGCAAGGACGGCGGCGCCCGCCCCGGCGCCTCGCTGCTGCTGGGCGTGGCCACGGGCCTGCTGTGGGCGCCCTGCGCGGGCCCCATCCTGGGCCTGATCCTCACGGGCGCCGCACTGCAGGGTGCCAACACCACCTCCAGCCTGCTGCTGCTGGCCTATGCGGCCGGTGCGGCCACCTCCATGGCGGCGGCCCTGCTGCTGGGCGGCAAGGTGTTTGCGGCGCTCAAGCGCATGCTGGGCGCGGGCGAATGGGTGCGGCGCGGGCTGGGCGCAGCCATGCTGGCCGGCGTGGGTGCGATTGCGCTGGGGCTGGACACGGGCGTGCTGGCGCAAGTGTCCACGGCCTCCACCGGCGGCCTGGAGCAAAGGCTGGTGGACCGCCTGAGCGGCAGGCCCGAGGGTGGCGCCATGGCCATGCAGGCCGGTCCCGCAATGATGGCCGCCGTGGATAGGGACTCCGGTGCTGGCCCGGCCATGATGGCCGCAGGCGGCGCCATGCGCATGGCCGGCGGCCCGTCCCGCGCCGCCCTGCCGGACGAAGGGCTGGCCCCTGCGCTGGACGGCGCCACCGACTGGCTCAACTCCACGCCGCTGACGGCCGAACAACTGCGCGGCAAGGTGGTGCTGGTGGATTTCTGGACCTACTCCTGCATCAACTGCCTGCGCACCCTGCCCTATGTGAAGGCCTGGGCCGAGAAGTACCGCGACCAGGGCCTGGTGGTGGTGGGCGTGCATGCGCCGGAGTTCGCCTTCGAGCGCAAGCTGTCCAACGTGGAAAAGGCCATCAAGGACCTGGGCATCGGCTACCCCGTGGCCGTGGACAATGGCTACAAGATCTGGCGCGCCTTCAACAACCAGTACTGGCCGGCGCATTACTTCATCGATGCCCAGGGCCGCATCCGGCACCACCACTTTGGCGAAGGCGGCTATGCCGAGTCCGAGCGCGTGATCCAGCAACTGCTGCAGGAAGCCGGATCGAAGCAGGTGGACCAGGGACTGATCGACGTGCAGGCCAAGGGCGTGCAGCAGGCAGCCGACATGGCTGCCGTGCGCTCGCACGAGACCTACCTGGGCTATGAGCGCGCCGAGCAATTTGCCGCCACGCCTGCCGCCGTGCACAACCAGGCCACCGCCTATGCCACGCCCGAGCGCCTGCCGCTCAACGCCTGGGGCCTGAGCGGCCAATGGACGGTGGGCCCGGAAAGCGCCACGCTGGACGGCGCCACCGGCCGCATCACCTACCGCTTCCAGGCACGCGACCTGCACCTGGTGCTGGGCCCCGGCAGCGATGGCAAGCCCGTGCGCTTCAAGGTGCTGATCGACGGCAAGGCGCCCGGCGCCTCGCGCGGCATGGACGTGGCCGCCGACGGCAGCGGCAGCGTGACCGAGCAGCGCCTGTACCAGCTGGTGCGCCAGGACGGCGGCGCAGCCGAGCGCACCTTCAGCATCGAATTCCTGGACCCCGGCATCTCCGCCTATGCCTTCACCTTTGGCTGATCCCTGGCCACTTCACTTTCACCGGAGAGACACCATGACCAACGATTCCACCCTCGCCGCCGCACCCCGCCGCCGCGGCCTTCTCCAACTGCTGACCGGCAGCGCCGTGCTGCTGGGCGGCGCCCTGCTGTGGCAGGGCAGCAACCTGCAGGCGGCCGAGCAGGCCGTGCGCATTCCACCACCCGCGCAGGATGCGCCCGCCACGGGCCAGGGGCCGCAGAAAGCCATCTTTGCGGGCGGCTGCTTCTGGGGCGTGCAAGGCGTGTTCCAGCATGTCAAGGGCGTGCAGCGCGCCGTCTCGGGCTACAGCGGCGGCACGGCGGCCCAGGCCTCGTATTCGGCGGTGAGCAGCGGACGCACCGGGCATGCGGAGTCGGTCGAGGTCACCTATGACCCGGCCCAGGTCAGCTACGGGCAGCTGCTGCAGATCTACTTTTCCGTGGCCCATGACCCGACCCAGCTCAACCGCCAGGGGCCGGACACGGGCACGCAGTACCGCTCGGCCATCTTCGCCACCGACGCCGCGCAGCTCAAGACCGCACAGGCCTATGTGGCCCAGCTGGACGCGGCCAAGGTCTTCGGCAAGCCCATCGTGACCCGGCTGGAGGACAAGCCCAGCTTCTTCCCGGCCGAGAACTACCACCAGGACTTCATGACCGAGAACCCGCGCCATCCCTACATCGTCATCAACGACCTGCCCAAGGTGGAGCAGCTCAAGCAGCTGTTCCCGGGCAGCTACCGCGCCGAGCCGGTGCTGGTCAAGCAGGCCGCCCGGCAGATGTAGCGTCTGCGCAGCGCGGGGGCGGTGCGGGTACGGTGCGGGTGCCTGCAGGCGTCGGCGGCGGCTGCCGTATGAGACATTTGCGGCATGCCTCCCAGTTCGCTTGATGCACCCGCTGCACCCCTCCCTCCCACCCGCGCCGAAGCCCTGCGCTACTGGCTGAAGCTGGGCTGCATCAGCTTTGGCGGGCCGGCCGGGCAGATCGCCATCATGCATGAGGACCTGGTGGAGCGGCGGCGCTGGATCTCGGAGGCGCGCTTCCTGCATGCGCTCAACTACTGCATGCTGCTGCCCGGCCCCGAGGCGCAGCAGCTGGCCACCTACATCGGCTGGCTGCTGCACCGCACCTGGGGCGGCATCGTGGCCGGCGGCCTGTTCGTGCTGCCTTCGCTGCTGCTGCTCATCGCCCTGTCCTGGATCTATGTGGCCTTCGGCCATGTGCCGGCCATTGCCGGCATCTTCTATGGCATCAAGCCGGCCGTGACGGCGCTGGTGGTGCAGGCGGCCTGGCGCGTGGGCTCGCGCACCCTGCGCAACGGCTGGCTGTGGGGGATTGCCGCGGCGGCCTTCGTGGCCATCTTCGCGCTGAAGCTGCCTTTTCCGCTGATCGTGCTGGCGGCCGGCGCGCTGGGCTACCTGGGGGGCAGGCTGGCACCGCGCCACTTCTCCCCTGCGGGCGGGCACGGCCCGCGCGGGGGCAGCCACGGCCCGGCCGTCATCGACGATGACACGCCCACACCGGCCCATGCACGGTTCAGCTGGCGCTTTTTCAGCCAGGTGCTGGCGGCCAGCCTGGGGCTGTGGGCGCTGGCACTGGGCCTGCTGGCCGCCGCCTTCGGCTGGCAGGGCGCGCTCACCCAGATGGGCTGGTTCTTCACCAAGGCGGCGCTGCTGACCTTTGGCGGCGCCTACGCCGTGCTGCCCTACCTCTACCAGGGCGCCGTGGACCACTACCACTGGCTCACGGCCACGCAGATGATGGACGGGCTGGCCCTGGGCGAGACCACGCCGGGGCCGCTGATCATGGTGGTGTCCTTCGTGGGCTTCCTGGGCGGCTGGAGCACGCAGGTGTTCGGCCCCGATGCGCTGCTGCCTGCCGGCGCCGCCGCCGCCCTGGTCGTGACCTTCTTCACCTTTTTGCCGTCCTTTGCCTTCATCCTGCTGGGCGGCCCCTTCATCGAGTCCACCCATGGCAGGCTGGGCTTCACCGCGCCGCTGACGGGCATCACGGCCGCCGTGGTGGGCGTCATCGCCAACCTGGCCGTGTTCTTTGCCTGGCACGTGCTGTGGCCCCAGGGCTGGGCGGGTCCCTTCGACTGGCCGTCCGCACTGCTGGGCCTGGCTGCGGCGGCCGCGCTGCTGCGCTGGAAGGTGGGCGTGATCCCCGTGGTGGTCGGCGCGGGGCTGGCCGGCCTGGCGATCACGCTGGCGCGCCAGGTTGGATAGGAAAGGCTGTGGCATGGTATCGACCACGGATGGGCATTTCAGCTGGCTGCGCTGCCGCACCGCAGGGGTGGAGGCCGTGGCCGCAGACACGGCGAGGCGCTTTGGGCGGCACGCCCACGAGCAGTACGGGATCGGCCTGATCGAGCGTGGCGCGCAGAAGTCCGCCAGCGGGCGAGGTCTGTACGAGGCCGGGGCCGGCGACCTCATCATGGTCAACCCCGGCGAGTTGCATGACGGCATGCCCCTGGGCGATGGCGGTCGCGCCTGGCGCATGCTGTACCTGGAACCCTCGGTCGTGGCCGGGCTCATGGCGGACATGGATGGCGCAGGGCCGGCGACCGGCTTCGAGTTCCGCCAGCCCGCCGTGCGCGACCCGCGCCTGGCCGCGTGTTTTCAGGCTCTGTACCGCAGGATGACCGGCAGCGGCGAGGCAACGGACGCCCTGGACCTGGACGAAGCCCTGCTGCAACTGCTGGGCGGCATGCTGCAGCGCCCTGCCCCGGCGCCCCGCGCACCGGCCCCCATCACACTGGCCCGCGCCCGGATGGACGACGATCCCGGTGCACCGCTGACCCTGGGCGCCCTGGCCCACGAGGCGGGCCTGAGCCGCTACCAGTTCCTGCGTGCCTTTGCGCGCGCCACGGGAATGACGCCCCATGCCTATCTGCTGCAGCGGCGCCTGCACCAGGCGCGCAGGCTCATCGCCGGCGGCATGCCGCTGGCCGAGGCCGCCGCGCACAGCGGCTTTGCCGACCAGAGCCATATGACGCGCCTGTTCGTGCGCAGCTTCGGCATGGCGCCCGGCTTCTACGCCAGGGCAGCCAAGGCCTGCGCTGCGTGACGCGCTGCAATTTCCTTCAAGACCACGCAAACCGGCCTGGCGAGGATGGAGATCACATCCCCTCTCCACTCACAAGGCCTGATCTTGCAGTTCTCCTACTCACCCTCCATCCCCCGCGACTTTCCTGAACTGGCCTCGCAGACCTTGCTGCTGCGCGGCCTGTCACCCGACGTGCCCGCACACGCCGTGATCGCACCCTTCATGGCACAGGCCAGGCAGAACCTGGCCTGCACCCCGGAAAGCGAGATGCCATCCATTCAGGCCTGGCGGCGCGGCTTTGCCAGGATGGGCCTCAAGCCCACGCAATACCGCTGCGCCGCCGAGGCCCTGCTGCGCCGCTTGCGCAAGGAAGGAGATCTGCCGGGCCTGCATCCGCTGGTGGACCTGTGCAATGCGGCCTCGGTGGCCTTTGCCATTCCCGTGGCCGTCTTCGACCTGGACCGCGTCAGCGGCTGCCTGCAGGTGCGCCCCGCAACCGGCAGCGAGGTCTACGAGACCTTCTCGGGCGAGATCGAATATCCCGAGCCCGGCGAAATCATCTTCGCCGACACCGCTGGCCGCGCCCACGCCCGGCGCTAGTGCAACCGCCAAAGCGGCCACTCGGCAGTGCGCGAATCCACAGTCAACGCGCTGATCGTGACCGAAGCGCTGCACGCCACGGGCAAGGCCGATACGCGGCAACTGGTGGAAGCATTGCAGTCGGCGGCCGGGCGGCTGTGGCCCGAGGCCGTTTCACACCGAAGCAACCCCTCGCAGGCCGCCCTGGCCTGAGGCGACCGGGGCCGTTGGCGCCCCGGCGTGAAAGGGGCTAACACGCTGCGCGGACTTCCCGCAAGCAAGACCGCACGCGTATCGCACCGCCCTGCACATCGACTCGCAGATCTCTTCAAGACATGCTTTGTTGCTATCAAAATGATACCAATGCGTTGCATGCTACATACAAATGAAAAGAAAAAGCAATCATTATCATTGTCATTCTAAAATCCGCACCCGCAATGACAGGCCGCGCCGCTGGCCCCAGGCCGGCAGCAGCGCCGACGCACCCAGAGCACGCCCCACGGCACAGGTTTCCCAGCTCTCGACCATTGACCATGCCTATCCAAAGACTCTCGCGCACGGCAGTTGCGCATGCCGCCCTGCTTGCCCTGTGCGGCGCAGCCCACGCCCAGGCCCAGCCTGAAAATGTTCCCGAGGCCACGCTCGCCCCGGTCACCGTGAACGCAGGCGCCGAGAAGGAAAATCCCACCGGCCCCGTGGTGGGCTTCACCGCAAAGCGCGCCATTTCGGCCACCAAGACCGACACGCCGCTGATCGAGACGCCCCAGGCCATCAGCGTGGTCACGCGCGACCAGTTCGAGGCGCAGGGCGTGCAGACGCTGCGCCAGACCACGGCCTACAGCGCGGGCGTGGTGTCCAACTATTTCGACAGCCGGGTGGACAGCTTCTCGGCACGCGGCGGCAGCGTGAGCCAGTACCAGGACGGGCTGCTGCGCACCTACGGCACCTACAACACCAGCCGCCCCGACCCCTACACGCTGGAACGCGTGGAGCTCCTGCGCGGCCCCTCTTCCGTGCTCTACGGCCAGGGCAGCGTGGGCGGCGTACTCAACCTGACCAGCAAGCGCCCGCAGGCCGAGGCGCTGCGCGAGGTGCAGGTGCAGATGGGCAGCTACGGGCGCAAGCAGATCGCCACCGACCTGACCGGCGCCGTCACCGAAGACGGCCAGTGGCTGTACCGCCTGGTGGCCGTGGGCCGGGAAAGCGGCACCCAGGTGGACCATGTGAACGACGACCGCCTGGTCATCGCGCCCAGCCTGACCTGGCGGCCCAGCGCCGATACCTCGCTGACGCTGCAGGCGCTCTACCAGAAGGACAAGAGCGGCTCGCTGATCGGCTTCTTCCCCTGGCAGGGCACGCGCCTGCCCAGCCCCTACGGCCAGATTCCCACCAGCACCTTCATCGGCGAGCCCGGCTGGGACTCGTTCGACACAGAGAACAAATCCTGGGGCTACCTGTTCAGCCACCGCCTGAACGCGGACTGGACCGTGCGCCAGAACCTGCGCCGCACCATCAGCGACGTGGACTACCGCTCCATCTACACCAGCTTCACCGCCATCCCCGGCCAGGGCCGCCCTGCGCGCCCGGTCTTCAACCCCGACAACCGCAGCGTCTACCGCGATGCCTCCTGGCAGGTCAACGGCGGGCGCATGCTGGTGATCGACACGCAGCTCGAAGGCCGGCTGCGCTGGGGCACGGCCGAGCACACCGTGCTGGCCGGCATGGATGCGCAGCGCAACAGCACCAGCCAGTCCACCTGGCGCGGCCTGACCGCGCCGTTTGACGTCTACAACCCGGTCTACGGCAATTTCACGCCGCCCACGGCCTCGCAACTGGTGCGCCAGCCGGGCGTGTCGCAAAAGCAATTGGGCTTCTACGCCCAGGACCAGATCAAGTGGGGCCGCTGGACCGCCACCCTGGGCCTGCGCCACGACAGCGCGCAGACGGACACCGAAGGCCGGCCCGCCTCCGCCGTGGACGAGAAGGCCTGGACCAAGCGCGCAGGCGCCACCTACCAGATGGACGGTGGCTGGGCGCCCTACCTGGGCTACTCCGAGTCCTTCCAGCCGCTGGGCGGCGTGAACGTCTACGGCACGCCCTACAAGGCCCAGCGCGGCGAGCAATGGGAGGCCGGCGTGAAATGGCAGCCGCCGGGCCAGGGCCTGTCGGCCTTTGCCGCCGTCTACACGCTGCGCGAGAAGAACCGCAAGACCACCGACCCCGCCAACCCGCTCAACAGCCTGCAGATCGGCGAGGTCAAGGTCAACGGCTTCGAGGCCGAACTCACCGCCAGCCTGGCGCGCCACTGGGACGCCACGCTCGCCTATGCGTACACCGACGCCGTCATCTCGCGCAGCAATGGCGGCGACCAGGGCCAGCGCGTGACCAGCGTGCCGCGCCACACGGCATCGGCCTGGCTGACCCACCGCTTTGCCAGCGAAGGGCGCGGCGGCTGGAGCCTGGGCGCTGGCGTGCGCTACACGGGTTCGCAGTGGACGGGCACCAGCCTGGTGGACACGCCTTCGGCCACCCTGCTGGACGCCATGGTGTCCTATGACGCCGGCCCCTGGCGCCTGGCCTTCAACGTGGTCAACCTGACCGACAAGGTGCAGATCACGCAGTGCCTGGCACGCGGCGACTGCTTCTACGGCCAGCGGCGCACCTTTGCGGTGACGGGAACGCACCGCTTCTGAGAGCCGCCGCCGCGCGCCTCACACAGCCCAGGCATTTCACGCAGCGCAGGCAGCTCAGGCAGGCAGCTGCCTGAAGCTCCTTCGGTCCGCCGTGCTGCCAAACGATGCGCAGCCCGACAGCACGGCGGGCGAAGGCGCGGTGGTCGACAGCGCCTCGCTGCACAGCCGGGGCAGCTGGCTGTGCTCGTCTTCCAGGGCCTGTGTCTGGATCATGGGGGCCATGGCCACCACGTTGCCGAAGATGGTGGCAAAGGCCACGTCGGCCGCGTCCCGGCCCGTGCCAAAGCGCATGAAGCCCATGGGAATGGCCGTGCCCGATGCATCGAACAGATACCACCTGTCGCCCAGGTAGGCTTCCACGTAGGCATGGAAATCGGGCGGGCCCAGCGCAGGGTCGGCACCGTAGTCCGTGCCGGTGGCGATGCGGGCAGGAATGTTCAGCGCACGGCACAGGGCGATCATCAGGTGCGTGAAATCGCGGCACACGCCCACCTGCTCCACCAGGGTATCGACGGCCGAGGTCGACGAGTTGCTGGTGGCCGAAGCGAAGGTCACCAGCTCCTGCACCCACTGCTGTATGGCCAGCACGCGCGAATAGCCGGGCGCCAGTTGGCCGAAATTGCGAAAGGCCAGCTGCATCAGCCGGTCGGACTGGCAGTAGCGGCTGGGGTAGATGTACGGCAGGACCTCCAGCGGGATGCAGCGCACCGGAACCTCGCCCAGCGCAGCCGGATCCTCGCGGTGGTGCGCGATGCAGACGGTGGCCGTGTAGGTCAGGTGCAGGGGGCCTGGGTTGGCATGCAGGCGCATGAAGCGGGTGGAGGTGGCGGGCTCGGTGGCAATGTCGGGCTCCACGGGCTGGCTGAGCACCAGTTGCTCGTTCTCCACCGTCTGGTGCGAGGTGTGGGCCGCATGGATGTTGAACACGAAATCGGCCCCGGCCGGATCGCGGATGTCATAAGCAAGATCCACCTGGATCTGCAGCCGGATCGCTGCGTTGGCCATTGTTTGTCCCTGGTTGGTGTGTCTGATCGCCACCATGGTGCGGGCAGCCACGCCCGCAGGCCGTAGGCCCCTGCTGAAAAGCCTGTAGTGCTTGGCAGGGACAGCGCGTGCGCCGGGCAGGAGGCCCGCCTGGAGTGCAAACTCGGCTAACATCGGCGCCGCCCCGCATGGCGCAATGCCTGTGGCGGGGGCATCCACCAGCCAGGAACAGCCAAGGAGACCGCTAGATGGCGGAGATCATCGAAATATCGCGGGCGGCGCTGCACGAGCAGGTGGCGGACCGTTTGCGGTCCATGCTCATCGAAGGGCGCATCGCCCCGGGCGCCAAGCTCAACGAGCGCGAGCTGTGCGAGCAGCTGGGCGTCTCGCGCACGCCGCTGCGCGAGGCCATCAAGCTGCTGGCCGCCGAAGGCCTGGCTGACCTGCTGCCCAACCGCGGCGCCATTGCCGTCAAGCTGAGCGAGGCCGACGTCATGCACGCCTTCGAGGTGCTGGCCGGCATCGAGGGCCTGTCCGGCGCACTGGCCGCGCAGCGCATCACCGACCAGGAATTCGCCGAGATCCGCGCCCTGCACTACGAGATGATGGCCAGCGTGGCGCGCGCCGACGTGTCTGCCTACTACCGGCTCAACGCCACCATCCACGCGGCGCTCAACAGCGCCGCCAAGAACCCCGTGCTGACGGAGACCTTCCAGCGCATCAACAACCGCGTGCAGTCGCTGCGCTTTCGCACCAACCTGGACACGGCCAAGTGGAAGCAGGCCGTTAAGGAGCACGAGGCCATGATCGAGGCCCTGGGCGCACGCGACGCCACGGCCCTGCGCGAGCTGCTGGTCACCCACCTGCACCACAAGCGCGATGCCGTGCTGGCCATGCTGCGCGCCGAGGCCCTGCAGCCGCGCAAGTCGCGCTGAAGCCAAGGGCCGCTACCGCTGCGGCGCGGCCCCCAGCGCCGCAATCCCCGCCCGCGCCACCTCCGCATCCTCGGCCGGCTTCACCCCGCTGACGCCCACGGCGCCCAGGCAGTGGCCCTCACTGGTGATGGGCACGCCGCCTTCCAGCAGGCCCTGCAGCGCGGGCACGCTCAGGTAGGCGGTACGGCCACCATTGATCATTTCCTCATAGAGCCGGCTTTCCTTGCGGCCCAGTGCTGCGGCGTGGGCCTTGGCCGGCGCGATGTGGGCCGAGGCCGGTGCCGCGCCGTCCAGGCGCTGCAGCCACAGCAGGTGGCCGCCGTCATCGGCGATGGCGATGCTGACGGCCCAGCCGCGCGCCGTGGCATGCGCCTCGGCGGCCTGGGCGATGGCCTTGATGTCCTGGAGGTCCAGGCAGGGCTTGTGCTTCATGGGAGTGCCTTGTCTTGTGCGGGAGGGAGGATGGCGGTCAGCGGGCGTCCAGCAGGCTTTCCAGCAGCCGCGCCACATGCACGGCTTCGCGCGCCGCGCCGTCGGCGATCTGGTGGCGGCAGCTGGTGCCGTCGGCCACGACGATGGCTTCGGGGCGCTGGCGGATGGCCGGCAGCAGGGCCGCCTCGGCCATGTCCATGGAGACTTGGTGGTGGCTGGCCTCGTAGCCGAAGCTGCCGGCCATGCCGCAGCAGGAGCTTTCGATGAGCTCGGGCTGGGCGCCGGGAATCAGCCGCAGCACGTCGAGGATGGGGCTGACGGCGCCGAAGGCCTTCTGGTGGCAATGGCCGTGCACGAGGATGGGCGCCCCGGCGGAGCGCAGCGGCAGCGCGAAGCGGCCGGCCTTGACTTCACGGGCAATGAATTCCTCGAACAGCAGGGCCTGGGCGGCAACGGCCTGTGCAGGCTCGCCCAGGCCCATGACCAGGGCTTCGTCGCGCAGGGTCAGCAGGCAGGAGGGCTCCAGGCCGACGATGGGGATGCCGGCCCGGGCCAGAGGCGCCAGGGCGTTGATCAGCGCACCGGCGCTGGCCTTGGCCTGCTCGACCATGCCGGTGGCCAGGTAGGTGCGGCCGCAGCAGTGGTGGCCGCCGCCCTCTTTGGCGGACTTGCTGGCGGTGTGCAGCGCATATCCGGCCGCCTGCAGCACGCGCGCGGCGGCCAGGGCGTTTTCGCTTTCGAAGGTGCCGTTGAAGGTGTCCACGAAGAGCACGGCCACGCGCTCGCCAGCCGCCGCGCGGGCCAGGGCCTGGTCGCGGTCAAGAAAGGTATGTGCTTCGGGCGCGCGCCAGAACGTGTCGCTGCGCCAGGCCGGCAGCGAGCGCCTGGCGGACAGGCCCAGCAGTTTTTCGCCCAGTTGGCGCAGCACGGGCAAGCGGTTGCGCAGGTTCAGCAGCCAGGGCATGCGGCTGGCCGTGGCCGCGTAGCGCGGCAGATGGGCGACCAGCCGGTCCTTGAGCGTGTGGCCATGGCGGGCCTTGTAGTGGGCCAGGAATTCCACCTTCATGCGGGCCATGTCCACGCCCGTGGGGCAGTCGCGCCTGCAGCCCTTGCAGCCCACGCACAGGTCCATGGTGTCGTGCAGGGCCTCGCTGGTGAAGGCGTCAGGCCCCAGCTGGCCCGAGATGGCCAGGCGCAGGGTGTTGGCGCGGCCGCGCGTCAGGTGCTGCTCGTCGCGCGTGACGCGGTAGCTGGGGCACATGGTGCCGGCGTCGAACTTGCGGCAGTGGCCGTTGTTGTTGCACATCTCCACGGCCTTGGCAAAGCCGCCGGTGACGTCGCCGCCCGTGCCGGGCGCCGTGGTGACTTCGGTGACCGGGTCGGCCTGCACGTTCCAGGCCGACCAGTCGAGCACGGGCGTGATGGGAATGCGCCGGTAGGGCCGGGGCGCGTCGGCGGGCGCGAAGCGAAACAGCCGGCCATCGTCCATCCTGGGCGTATCGATGATCTTGCCGGGGTTGAACAGGCCCTGGGGATCGAACTCCTGCTTGATGGCGCGCAGGGCCTCGGTGATGGCGGGCCCGAACTGCCAGGCAATCCACTCGCCGCGGCACAGCCCGTCGCCGTGCTCGCCGCTGAAGGCGCCCTTGTATTTGCGCACCAGTTCGGCCGCTTCCTCGGCAATGGCGCGCATGCGCGCCGCGCCGTCGGTGCGCATGTCCAGGATGGGCCGCACATGCAGCGTGCCCACGGAGGCATGGGCGTACCAGGTGCCCCGGCTGCCGTGGCGCGCGAACACTTCGGTGAGCGCATCGGTGTACTCGGCCAGGTGCTGCAGCGGCACGGCGCAGTCCTCGATGAAGCTCACGGGCTTGCCGTCGCCCTTGAGGCTCATCATGATGTTCAGCCCCGCCTTGCGCACTTCCCAGAGGTTTTTCTGGGCCGCTTCCTCGGGCATTTCCACCACGCTGCCGGGCAGGCCCAGCTCGCCCATCAGCTCCACCAGCTGGCGCAGCTGCGCCAGCAGCGCGGCGCGGTCGTCGCCGGCGAATTCCACCAGCAAGATGGCGGCCGGGCGGCCGATGAGCGCGGTCTCTATGGTGGGCTTGAAGGCCGGGTTGGCCAGGCCCAGCTCGATCATGGTGCGGTCCACCAGCTCCACGGCCGTGGGGCCCAGCTTCACGATGTGCTGGGCCGAGTCCATGGCCGCGTGGAAGGTGGGGAAGTTGACCACGCCCAGCACCTTGGCGCGTGGCAGCGCGCTGAGCTGCAGGGTGAGCGAGCGCGTGTAGGCCAGCGTGCCCTCGGCGCCTATCAGCAGATGGGCCAGGTTGACGCTGCCGTCGGCCGTGTAGGGCCGCTCGCTCTGGTTGTCGAAGATATCGAGGTTGTAGCCGGCCACGCGGCGCATGACCTTGGGCCAGTGCGCGTGAATGTCCTCGCGGTGCTGTTGCGCCAGCCCGTGCACGAACTGCGCAATGCGCGCCGCGCGGCCCGTGGCCTGGGCGACGGGGCCGAAGTCCAGCAGCTCGCCATCGGCCATCCAGGCGCGGGCGCCGCGCACGTTGTGCACCATGTTGCCGTAGGCAATGGAGCGCGATCCGCAGGAGTTGTTGCCCGCCATGCCGCCCAGCGTGGCCTGGGCGCTGGTCGATACGTCCACCGGATACCACAGGCCGAGCTTCTTGAGCCGGGCGTTGAGGTGGTCCAGCACCAGGCCGGGCTCGACCTCGGCCGTGCCTGCATCAGGGTCCACCGAGAGGATGTTGCGCAAATGCTTGCTGTTGTCGATGACCAGGGCCGCGCCCGTGGTCTGCCCGCACTGGCTGGTGCCGCCGCCGCGCGGCAGCACGGGCACCTTCAGCTCGCGGGCGATCTGCAGGGCCGTGGCGATGTCTTCTTCGCAGGTGGGCACGAAGACGCCCACGGGCATGATCTGGTAGATGGAGGCATCGGTGGCATAGCGCCCGCGCGAGGCGGCGTCAAACAGGACCTGGCCGCGCGTGTCCGAGCGCAGGCGGCGCGCCAGCATCTGGCTGACATCGTCGGGCGGCAGCACGGTGCCGGGGGCGGGCACGGTGTCGTCGGGGGAAGCGGCAAGGCGGTGCGTGGATTCCATCAGCATGGCGGCTCTCATTCGTTCATGGTTCGTGGGTAGATCTGGCCTGCCTTGAGCAGGGCGATGACGGTGTCGCGCTTGTGCTCCAGGTGGGCCACCAGCACCTGGCGCAGCGCGGCGGCGTCGCGCGCCTGCAGCGCCTCCAGCATGCGTTCGTGCTCCTGGACGGCACGCTTCCACTTGGCCGCGTCCTGGTTGGTGCGAAAGCGCAGCGACTGCACGCGGGCGTTGATGCGGCCATAGGTCTCGGCCAGCACGGGGTTGGCGGCGGCGCGGTTGATGGCCGAGTGGATCAGCGCATTGAGCCGGTAGTAGCCGGACAGGTCCTGGCGCGCATGGCTGGCCAGCATCTCGAAGTGCAGGGCCCGCACCTCGGCCAGCTGCTGCTCGCTGATGCGCTGCGCGGCCAGCTCGCCCGACATGCCCTCCAGCCCCGCCAGCACCTCGAAGGTCTGCAGCACATCGGCCTCGCCCAGGCGCACGGCCACGGCGCCGCGGTTGGGCACCAGGTCCACCAGCCCTTCGGAGGCCAGCAGCTTGATGGCCTCGCGCAGCGGCGTGCGCGAGACGCGCAACTGCTCGCACAGCGCGCGCTCGTTGAGCTTGGCACCGGGCGGTATGCGCCCCTCCACCAGCCAGGTGCGCAGCCGCGCCGCCACCTGGTCATGCAGGGCAAGCCGCGAAATCTCGATGATCTCCGCCATGGATTCTCCTGGTCGAATGAATTTTGCATTCATTTTTACGCAAGCATTTCTCAAGGCATTCATGGTTATCACCAAGGCATTTATGAATTTTGAATGCAAAAATTCGCAAACACCCTTTCCCGCAGACCGACCTGGCATTTCCTTGAAAAGGACGCACCATGCTCACGCTCGACAACCATCCCACGGGCCGCCACTTCCTCCAGATCCCCGGCCCCAGCCCGGTTCCCGACCGCATCCTGCGGGCCATGAGCCTGCCCACCATCGACCACCGGGGGCCGGAGTTCGGCCAGCTCGGCCTGAAGGTGCTGGCCGGCATCCAGCAGGTCTTCAAGACCCGGCATCCGGTGGTGATCTATCCGGCCTCCGGCACTGGCGCCTGGGAGGCGGCCCTGATCAACACGCTCAGCCCTGGCGACCATGTGCTGATGTTCGAGACCGGCCACTTCGCCTCGCTGTGGCAGAAGATGGCCACGCGCCTGGGCCTGTCCACCGAGTTCCTGTCCTATGGCGGCTCCGATGAGCACCTGCCCCAGGCGCCGGGCTGGCGCCATGGCGTGCAGGCCGGCCTGATCGAGGCGCGGCTGCGCAAGGACACGGAGCGCCGGATCCGCGCCGTGTGCGTGGTGCACAACGAGACCTCCACGGGCGTGACCTCGGACATCGCCGCCGTGCGCCGGGCCATCGACGCGGCGGGCCACCCGGCCCTGCTGCTGGTGGACACCATCTCGGGCCTGGCCAGCGCCGACTACCGCCATGACGAATGGGGCGTGGACGTGACCATCAGCGGCTCGCAAAAGGGCCTGATGCTGCCGCCCGGCATCAGCTTCAACGCGCTGTCGCCACGCGCGCTGGAGGCCGCCAAAAGCGCGAAGCTGCCCAAGTCGTTCTGGGCCTGGGACGAGATCGTGGAGATGAACCAGACCGGCTACTGGCCCTACACGCCCAACACCAACCTGCTGTACGCCCTGTCCGAATCACTGGACATGCTGCTGGCCGAAGGGCTGGACACGGTGTTTGCGCGCCACCAGCGCTGGGCGGCCGGCGTGCGCGCCGCCGTCCAGGCCTGGGGCCTGCCCATCCAGTGCGCCGATCCGCAGGTCTACTCGCCCGTGCTCACCGGCGTGATCACGCCCGAAGGCGTGGATGCCGACGCCCTGCGCCGCCTGATCCACACGCGCTTCGACCTGTCGCTGGGCGCGGGCCTGGGCAAGCTCAAGGGCCGCATGTTCCGCATGGGCCACCTGGGCGACAGCAACGACCTGACGCTGCTGGCCATGGTGGCGGGCGTGGAGATGGGGCTGAAGCTGTCCGGCATCCGGCTGGCCGGCAGCGGCGTGCAGGCGTCCATGGATTACTTCGCTGCCCACGCCGCAGCCGGTGCGCTGCGCAAGGCCGCCTGAACCCATCGGCCCCGCGCCGAAAACCCTTGGCAGAGCCGGAGCACATGGCTCGCCCCCTTGATCGTGGATTGCACCAATACCAGGAAATAACAGGAGACAAGAGACATGACATCGCCCCGCAACCGCCTGGCGGCAACTGCCGTCGCCACCCTCGCCGCCACCGCCGCCATCACCCTCGCCCCTGCCGCCTGGGCGCAATGGAAGCCCGCCAAGTCCGTCGAACTCGTCGTGCCGTTCTCGGCCGGTGGCGCCTCGGACCAGATGGCGCGCGTGATCCAGGCCATCGTAACCAAACACAAGCTGATCGAGCAGCCCGTGGTCATCCTCAACAAGGCCGGCGCCTCCGGCGCCGAGGGCATTCTGGACGTCAAGGCCTCGGCGCGCGACCCGCACAAGCTGCTGGTGGCCTCCACGGCCATCTTCACCCTGCCCATGGCCACGGCCCTGCCCTTCCAGTGGCGCGACCTGAATCCCGTGGCCATGATTGCCCAGGACCAGTTCGTGCTCTGGGTCAATGCCGAGACCGGCTACCAGACGCCCGCCGACTACCTGGCCGCCGCGCGGCAGGCCGGCGGCAAGTTCAAGATGGGCGGCACCAGTTCCAAGCGCGAGGACCAGATCATCACGGCCAACATGGAACAGGCCGCCGGCGTGAAGTTCACCTACATCCCCTACAAGGGCGGCGGCGAGGCCAGCACGCAGCTGGTGGGCAAGCACATCGACTCCAACGTCAACAACCCCAGCGAGTCCATGGCGCAGTGGCGCGCGGGCCAGGTGCGGGCGCTGTGCGTGTTCGACACGCAGCGCATCGAGTACACGGCCAAGGTCACGGGCAGCCAGGCGCTGTCGGACATCCCCACCTGCAGGGAGCAGGGCCTGGATGTGCAATACACCATGCTGCGCGGCTTCTTCCTGCCGCCCGGCACCACGCCCGAGCAGGCGCAGTTCTATGCAGGCGTGATGCGCAAGATCGTGGACACGCCCGAGTGGAAGGAGTATCTGGAGAAAAACGCGCTCAAGCCCGAGTACATGACGGGGCAGGCCTTCGTGGACTTCCTGTCCAAGGACGAGACGCGCCACCTCGACATCATGAAGAAGGCCGGTTTCCTGTCGGCCAGCGTGGCCGCCGCCGCCAAGTGAGGAGCCGCGCCATGGACACCGCCATCCACCTTGCCCCGCCCTCCTCCAATTCAGCGGCGGCAGCAGCAGCGGCAGCCCCGGCCCAGCCCGCCAGCGCGGCCACCGAATCCATCCCCGCCACCGAAGCCCAGGCCCCCGGCCTGTCCCGCCGCCATGTGGAGTACGGCGTGGCCGCCGTGCTGCTGGCGCTGGCCGTGCTCGTGGTCTGGGACAACCAGCGCATTGGCGCGGGCTGGAGCGACACCGGCCCGCAGGCCGGCTACTTCCCGCTGCGCGTGGGCGCCGTGCTGGGCATCTGCGCCATCGCCGTCTTCGTGCAGGCGCTGCGCAGCCGCAGCCAGGAGCAGTTCGCCAGCTGGCTGCAGCTCAGGCGCGTGGCCCAGGTGCTGCTGCCGCTGACGGCCTACATCGCCGTGATCGCGCCGCTGGGCATCTACGCGGCCTCGGTGCTGTTCATCACGGGCTTCATGGTGTTTGCGGGCCGCTATCCCTGGTGGAAGGCCGTGGCCCTGTCGGGCTTCACCAGCGTGCTGCTGTTCTACGTCTTCGAGATCCAGTTCAAGGTGCCCCTGCCCAAGGGTCCGCTTGAAGCCTGGCTCGGCTATTGACCCCTGTCGCCGCCACGGAGCAACACCATGGACGAACTCCAATACCTCGCGCACGGCTTCGCGGCCGTCACCACCTGGCAGAACACGGGGCTGATGCTCACGGGCATCCTGCTGGGCATCGTGGTCGGCGTGCTGCCGGGCCTGGGCGGCCCCAACGGCGTGGCCATCCTGCTGCCGCTGACCTTCGGCATGTCGCCGACCTCGGCCATCATCCTGCTGTCTTGCATCTACTGGGGGGCGCTGTTCGGCGGCGCCATCACCTCGGTGCTGTTCAACATCCCGGGCGAGGCCTGGTCGGTGGCCACCACCTTCGACGGCTATCCCATGGCCCAGCAGGGCCACGCGGGGGCGGCGCTGACCACGGCCTTCACAGGCTCGTTCATCGGCGCCATCTCGGGCGTGATGCTGATCACCTTCCTGGCGCCGGTCGTGGCCTCGTTCGCGCTGCAGTTCGGGCCGCCGGAGTTCTTTGCGGTCTTCTTCCTGACGTTCTGCTCCTTCATCGGCATGGGCAAGGAGCCCAAGGCCAAGATCGTGGCCGCCATGGCCGTGGGCCTGCTGCTGGCGGCCGTGGGCATGGACACCATCTCGGGCGACCTGCGCATGACCTTCGGCTCCACCGAGCTGCTGCGCGGCTTTGATTTCCTGGTGGTGGTGATCGGCCTGTTCGGCATCAGCGAGATCCTGATGACCATCGAGGAAGGCCTGGCCTTCAAGGGCAAGAAGGCCTCCATCGACCTCAAGGTGGTGTTCAGGACCTGGGCCCGGCTGCCGCGCTACTGGCTGACCATGCTGCGCTCGGCCCTGGTGGGCTGCTGGATGGGCGTGACGCCGGGCGGCGCCGTGGCGGCCAGCTTCATGGGCTACGGGCTGGCCAAGAAGTTCTCGCGCGACCCCGACAGCTTCGGCAAGGGCAACCCCGAAGGCGTGCTCGCCCCCGAGACCGCCGCCCACGCGGCCGGCACCTCGGCCCTGCTACCCATGCTGGCCCTGGGCATTCCGGGCTCGGCCACGGCGGCCGTGCTGCTGGGCGGGCTGATGATCTGGGGGCTGCAGCCCGGCCCGCTGCTGTTCACCGAGCAAAAGGACTTCGTCTGGGGCCTGATCGCCAGCATGTACCTGGGCAACATCGCCGGGCTGGTCATCGTCATGGCCACCGTGCCGCTGTTCGCCGCCATCCTGCGCGTGCCGTTTTCCATCGTCGCGCCCATGATCCTCATGGTCTGCGCCATCGGCGCCTTCACCGTACACGGCAATGCCACGGACATCTGGCTCATGCTGGTCTTCGGCGTGGTCGGCTATGTCTTCAAGAAGCTGGACTATCCGCTCGCGCCTATGGTCCTGGCCATCGTGCTGGGCGACCGCATGGAAGACGCCTTCCGCCAGAGCATGCTCTCCAGCCAGGGCGCGCTGGGCATCTTCTGGCACAACGGCCTGTCGGGCACCATCACCACGCTGGCCCTGCTGATGCTGGTGTGGCCGCTGCTGGGCAAGTTGCGGGCGACGGCGTTCGGGGCGAGGGCAAGGGCTGTGGCGGCCTGAGCCCTAATCCCTGTACCGCTTCTTGCGAAACGCCAGCCAGGCGGCGATGACGGTGAAGGCGATCACGATGGACACCACGATCCAGAAGCCGTGCTCGTGCTCTGCCAGCGGTATGCCGCCCACGTTCATGCCGAACAGGCCGGCCAGGATGTTGATGGGCAGGGCCAGCACGGTGACCACGGTCAGCACGAAGAGGCTGTTGCTGTTGTCCTCGTTCACGGCGGCGGCCACTTCTTCCTGCAGCAGCTTGATGCGGTCCTGCAGGGTCTGCATGTCGCGCAGCATGAGCGAGAACTCCTCGCTGGCGGCGGCCAGGCCGCGGCGGTCGTCCTCGCCCATCCAGGCGGGGGGCTGCTGCAGCAGGCGGAACAGCGCGGCCGGCTCGGGCGCCAGCAGGCGCTGCAGGCGCACCAGCAGCCGGCGCAGCCGGCCCAGGTGGGCGCGCGGATGGTGGTAGCGCTGCGCGATGATGGCGTCCTCGATGTCGTCCACGCGCGCCGTGGTCTCGCGCACCACCTTGACCAGCACGTCGGCCTGGGTGCGCATCAGGTGTTCCAGCAGCTCGGCCGTGCTGGCGGGGCTGTCGCCCTGGCGCACGCCGGCACGCAGCGCATCGACCGAGCGCAGCGGCTGGGTGCGCGCGGTGACGACCAGGCGCTCGTCCAGGCAGATCCACAGCGTGGCGATGTCGGCCGACTCGAAGTTGAACTCGAAATTCACATCGTTGAGCACGGCGACCAGGGAGTCATCGGAGCGCTCGATGCGCGTGGAGGCCAGGCCCTCGCGCAGCGTGGTGTAGAAGACTTCGGGCAGCGCGGCGTGGCGCTGCAGCCAGCGCAGGGACTGGGTATTGGCCAGGTTGAAGTGCAGCCACAGGAAGTCGCGCCGGCCGGGCTCGGTGAGCGGACGCTCTGCACCCAGCCACTGCGCGGCCGACTGCGCCGTCATGGCCTCCACACGCCGCTGCGTGTCGCAGAAAAACCGCCAGCCGCAGATCAGGCCTGCGTCTTCATTGGCCTGGGCCAGGGGGGAGGCTGCGTCAGTCATGGATGGGTGGGGCACCTGCGGGGAGTGGCCTGCGCGGGCCGGACAAGTGCGGGATTCTTGGCCGCCTCCATGACAGAGGTGTGACAACTGTCACGGAGTCGTCATCCGATGTGCCTGCCCCCCCAGTCGGGGGTGCGGGGCAGGCCTCAGCACATCACGACGTTCTCCAGCGTGAACGACAACGGCGTGGACCCGGCGCCCGCACCGCCGCCTCGCATCACGATGTCGGCGCGCGAGATGCCCAGCAGGGAGATCTCGGTGTTGATGTCGCTCAGGATGGCCGAGTTCATGACCTGGCCCTGCTCGATCTGCGAGACCACGCCGATCCAGATGGTGGGCTTGAATTCGAACACGGCCTTTTGCTGGGGGGCAATCGCGGTCTTGACGGCCAGCAGCCGGCCGTCCTTGTAGCAACTGGCATTGATGGCGCCCCGTGGCAGCGAGTTGAGCACCTGCACTTCGTTGGAGCTTGCGCCATAGCCTGCGGGCGCCAGGCGATCGCCGCTGCTGCTCAGGGACAGCTGGAACTGCTGGCCGAACTGCGCCTCCAGCTGGGGCGTGTGGTTGCCATAGCTGTCGCTGGCACCGACCTGCAGGCCCAGCGGGAAGGTGAACGGATGGTTGTCGCCCTGGCCGCAGTACTTGATGACCCGCCAGGCCACGGCCAGTTCCTCGAAATCGCTGGCCACGTTTTTCTGGAAGATGACGATCTGCGAGTTGTTTGCGTCGTTCGATTGATTGACGAAGTTGAGTTGAACGCCCATGCATCTCTCCTGATGGATCAAAAAAGCGCTGCGGCGCTTTCTGCTGCCCCGCCGTGGGGGCGCAAGCGCACTGTAGGGAACAACGATCCTTCAGAAAATTACGCCTGATTACATCCCGCCCCCTCCACCGGGAACGGCCCAGACCCGCCCGCCGCCCACGGCAAAGCACTGGAGGCCAGGACCGGCCGGCAGGCTGGCCATGCCCGTGAACAGACCGAAGGCCGGCAGCAGGGTGAAGCCGGCATGGACGGCAAAGCACGGCAGGCGCAGCGCATCGCGCCCGGGGCCGCGCAGCACGACGGCGGGGTGGACATGGCCGGCCAGCACATGGCAGGCAGGAGCCTCCTGTGGGTAATGGCAGCCCGCGAATGGCCCCAGGCGCCAGGGTTCGTCCACCACGCCGATGCCCAGCGCGGACGGCGGGTCGCCCGCATGGCTGTCGTGGTTGCCACGCACCAGCACCACCTCCAGCGCCGCGTGGCGGCGTCGCCAGTCGGCCAGGGCGGCCAGCACGGACGGCGTGCGGGCCTGCGCGGCATGCAGGAAGTCGCCCAGAACGACCAGCCGGCGCACCGGCAGGCCCTGCAGCAGCGCCGACAGCCTGTCCAGGTTGCCCTGGGTGGTGCCGGCCGGCACGGGAATGCCGCGCGCGCGGAAGGTGGCGGCCTTGCCCAGGTGCAGGTCGGCAATGAACAGCGTGCCCTGGGCGGGCCACCACAGGGCGTGCTGGGCCAGCAGGTGGACGGGCTCGCCCGCCAGGAGGATGCCCAGGCTGCCGGCCAGGGCGTCGGGGGAGACAGGACTTGGCAACGGTGCGTGGCCTTTCATCAGCGGTGCAATGGTTCTACAGCAGCGGCAAGGGCCGCGAGGGCTTGCGCACGCGGCGCGGGCGGCGGCTGGCGGCATCGGCCTCGGGGCCGTCGGTGGCCTGCAGCGAGAAATCCAGCGTACGGCGCACGGCGGCCGTATCCTCGTCCACGGCGGGGGGCTGGTCTGCCTTGGGCTTTTTCCGTGGACGCAGCGGCGGATCGGGCGGGACCAGGTCCTGCGTGCGCGGCTCGCTGGCTGCACCGCCGGCGTCTGCCGCCTCGTGCAGCTGGGCCAGCATGCGCGCGATGCGGTCGGCCAGGTGCTCGTTGGTGAGCTTTTCGCGAAAGCGCTCCACCATCAGCGGAAAGGCAAACGGGCTGGGCCGGCGCAGCGCGCTCACCACCAGCTGCTGGGCCTGCATGCGGCGCAGCGCGGCCAGCAGCTGGGCCACATCCAACTCCTGGCTCAGGACTTCCTCATCGGCCTGGCGCAGCAGCAAGTTCATGTCGTCGTATTTGCGAAACACCTCGAAGAACAGCTGGGCCGAGGCCTGCAGCTGGCGCGCGCTGCGGCGCTCGCCCGGGTGGCTCTGGAAGATCAGGCCGGACACCCGCGCTATCTCGCGGAAGCGCCGCCTTGCCATCTCGGTGGCGTTGAGGCTGGCCAGCACTTCGTGCAGCAGGGCGTGGCGCGCGTCATCGCCCGCCAGGTGGGCGTCGTCGGCGGCCTGGTCCCAGTGGCGGTCCGCATTGGCGGTGTTGCGCGTGGCGACCGCCTGGCTGGCGGACACGCGCCCGGGCACTGCCACGGCCTGGGCAGGCTCGGCGCGCAGCAGTTCGGGCAGCATGGCGGCCCAGTCACGCTCGGTGGCGCTCAGCAGCTCCAGCCCGTAGTCGTTGACGGCGATGGAGAAGGTGCCCGTCTCGCCCTGCGCGGCGCGCCAGGCCAGCAGGCTGGCCAGCCCCGTATGGGCATGGCGGCCCGCAAACGGGTAGAGGAACAGATGCCAGCCTTCGCGCGTGCGCAGGGTTTCGGCCAGCAGCGTGCTGGGCGTGGGCAGGGCCGACCAGCGCTGCTGCACCTCCAGCAGGGGGCGCACGCAGCGCAGCTCGGGCGAATGGTAGTCGCCCGCTGCCGCCAGCGCCAATTGCTGCACCACGAAGTCGGCCAGCACGGTGGACAGCGGCATGCGCGCGCCCGCCCAGCGCGGCACGGTGGGCCGCGTTCTGGCGGCGCGGCGCACGTAGGCGGTCATGTCCTCGATGCGCACCAGCTCCAGCACCTGGCCCGCGAAGACAAAGGCATCGCCGGGCGACAGGCGCGACAGAAAGCTCTCTTCCATGCTGCCCAGCCGCGCGCCGTGCAGGATCTGCACGCTCATGCTGGCGTCGCTGACGATGGTGCCGATGTTGGCGCGGTGCCTGCGCGCCAGCCGCGCGTCGGGCATGCGCCAGATGCCCTCTTCATCGGGCCGCACGCGCTGGTAGTCGGGATAGGCGGCCAGCGAGGGGCCGCCGCGGTGCACGAAGTCGAGGCACCACTGCCAGACCGCAGGCGCCAGCCCGGCGTAGGCGACGGTGCGGCGCACTTCGGCATACAGCTCATCGGGCACGAAGCCGCCGCCCAGGGCCACGGTGGCCAGGTGCTGCACCAGCACGTCCACGGGCTGGCGGGGGCTGGCACGCATTTCCACCTGCTGCGCGCGCACGGCGGCGCGGGCGGCGGCGGCCTCCACCAGCTCCAGGCTGTGCGTGGGCACCAGGGTGATGCGCGAGGGCCGGCCCGGCGCATGGCCCGAGCGGCCCGCGCGCTGCAGCAGCCGTGCAATGCCCTTGGCCGAGCCGATCTGCAGCACGCGCTCCACGGGCAGGAAGTCCACGCCCAGATCCAGGCTGCTGGTGCAGACCACGGCCTTGAGCGTGCCGGCCTTGAGCCCGGCCTCCACCCATTCGCGCACGCCCCGGTCCAGAGAGCCATGGTGTATGGCCAGCAGGCCGGCCCAGTCGGGCCGGGCCTCCAGCAGCGCCTTGTACCAGAGCTCCGCCTGCGAGCGCACATTCACAAAGACCAAGGTGGAGCCTGCCGTGGCCTCCAGCTCGCGCACCACGGCCGGCAGCATGGCCAGGCCCAGGTGGCCGGCCCAGGAAAAGCGCTCGGGCCGGTCGGGCAGCAAGGTGTCCACCACCAGGCGCTTGTCCACCTGGCCCTGGACCAGCACGCCGGGCCGCGGCTGGCCATGGTCGTCCAGGCCCAGCAGGGTCTGCATGGCTTCGTCCAGATTGCCCAGCGTGGCCGACATGCCCCAGACGCTCAGTTGCGGGCTCCAGCCGCGCAGCCGCGCCAGGGCCAGCTGCAGTTGCACGCCGCGCTTGTTGCCCAGCAGCTCGTGCCATTCATCGGCCACCACCAGGCGCACGGAGCCCAGCAGCTCGCGCGCATCGGCCCGCGCCAGCAGCAGGGACAGGCTCTCGGGCGTGGTGACCAGCACGGTGGGCAGCTGGCGCGACTGCGCGCCGCGCTCGGCGCTCCCCGTATCGCCCGTGCGTGCGCCCACGGTCCAGCGCGCCAGCGCGGGATGGTCCTGGGCCAGCGCCTGCAAGGGCGTCTGCAGCGCCTTGAGCGTGTCGGCCGCCAGGGCACGCATGGGCGTGATCCAGAGCACGGTCAGGGGCGCGGCGGCGGGTTTTCTCCTGCTGGATGAGGCCTGGGCAGGGGCCTTGGAGGCCTGCGCAAAGGCCTGCAAGGCGCCCAGCCAGACCGCATAGGTCTTGCCTGCGCCCGTGGTGGCATGCAGCAGGCCGCTGTGGCCCTGGGCCAGCGCCTTCCACACGGCGCGCTGGAAGGCAAAGGGCTTCCAGCCCCGTGCGGCAAGCCAGGCGGTGGCGAGGGGGTGGGGGGAACGGGTGGCCATGGCGCGGTGCGTCAAGGGTCGGAATGCGGCAGCAGGGCGGCCAGCGTGTCGATGGAGTCGGCCTCCTGCACAGGCTTGTCCTCGCGCCAGCGCAGCATGCGCGGAAAGCGCACGGCAATGCCGCTCTTGTGGCGTGCGCTGCGCGCAATGCCCTCGAAGCCCAGCTCGAACACCAGGGTGGGCCGCACGCTGCGCACGGGGCCGAAGCTCTCCACCGTGGTCTTGCGGATGACGGCGTCCACGCGCGCCATTTCGGCATCGGTCAGGCCCGAATAGGCCTTGGCGAAGGGCACGAGGGCGCGGCCCTCGGTGCCGGGCGGCGCGTTCCAGACGGCAAAGGTGTAGTCGCTGTAGAGGCTGGCGCGACGGCCATGGCCGCGCTGTGCGTAGATGAGCACGGCGTCCACGCTCAGCGGATCGATCTTCCACTTCCACCACACGCCGCTGTCCTTGGTGCGGCCCACGCCGTAGGCGGCATCGCGGGACTTGAGCATCATGCCCTCCACACCCAGGGAACGGGCCTGCTCGCGCAGTTCGGCCAGGGCCTGCCAGCTATCGCCCGCAAGGACCGGACTGGGCAGCAGCGCCGGATGCGCCACCAAGGCCACCAGCCGCTCAAGCCGCGCGCGCCTTTCATGCTGGGGCAGCGCGCGCAGGTCCTGGCCGCCCTCCTCCAGCAGGTCATAGGCCAGCAGCACCACGGGCAGCTCGCGCAGCAGCTTGGGGCCCAGGGTCTTGCGGCCTATGCGCTTTTGCAGGTCGGCAAAGGGGCGCACATAGGCGGGCGCCTCGCCCTGCTGCGCGGCCCAGACGACGATCTCGCCGTCGATCACGGTGCCCGCAGGCAAGGCATCGCCCATGGCCTGCAGCTCGGGGAAGCGCTCGCTCACCAGTTCCTCGCCGCGCGACCAGATCCAGGTGCCCAGCGCGTCACCGCTGCCGCGCCGCACGATCTGGGCGCGTATGCCGTCCCATTTCCACTCCACCACCCATTGGGACGGCGGGCCGAGCACGGCGTCGAACTGCTCCAGCGGCAACTGCAGCGGATGGGCCAGGAAGAAGGGATAGGGGTGGCCGCGTGCTTCGCCCGAATGCGCGTCATCGCCCTCTTCCTCGCCTGCCACCAGCCGCAGGTAGTCGGCCGCCCCGGGCCGCGCGCCGATGTGGGTGTAGCCCATGAGCCGCTGGGCGATGCGCTTGGCATCCACGCCGCTGACGGCCGCCAGCGCCTGCGTGACCTGCAGCCGCGACACGCCGACCCGGAAGGCACCAGTGATCAGCTTGAAGTAGACCAGCCGCTCATCGGCCGCCAGCCGCGCCCATTGCATGCGCAGCGTGTCCGCCAGCGCTTCGGGCGCCATGCCGCGCAGCGGCAGCAGGTGGTTCGTGACCCAGGCGGCCAGGCCCAGGTCGTGCGCGTCACCGGGTGGCGGCAGCAGCAGCGCAATGGTTTCGGCCAGGTCGCCCACGGCCTCGTAGCTTTCGTCGAACAGCCATTCGGGCAGGCCGGCAGCCTCGCGCGCCAGCTCCTTCAGGACCTTGGTGGGCACCAGCTGGCGCGGCTTGCCGCCGGCCAGGAAATAGACGGCCCAGGCCGCATCGGCAGGCGCGGCGGCGCGCAGATAGGCCTGCAGCGCGGCCTGCTTGTCGCGGCTGGCGGTGCTGGCGTCCAGCGCGCGGTAGAGGGCGGCGAAATCCTTCATGGCGCGGGCGCCTCATCCGGTGCAGCCTGGGCGGCGGCAGCCTCGTCCTCATCACCGTATTCGGTCTGGAAGGCTTGCGCATCCAGGCCCTGCTCGCGCAGCCAGCGCACCAGCACCGCCACGCTGCCGTGCGTGACGAAGACACGCTCGGCGCCCGTGGCGCCTATGGCGTATTGCAGGCCGGGCCAGTCGGCATGGTCGGACATGACAAAGCCCCGGTCCACGCCACGGCGACGGCGCGTGCCGCGCAGCTGCATCCAGCCGCTGGCAAAGGCATCGGCATGGCCGGGAAAGCGGCGCATCCACGGCGTGCCCTGCGCCGAAGGCGGCGCCAGCACCAGGGCGGTCTTGAGCAGTTGTGCATCCACGCCAGGGTCGGTGACGCGCAGCGTGGGCGGCAGGTCCACGCCTGCGGCGCGGTACACGGCATTGAGCGGCTCCACCGCGCCATGCACGACGATGGGGCCGATGCGGCGGTCCACCCCATGCAGGATGCGCTGGGCCTTGCCGAAGGCATAGCACAGCAGCACCGAGGGCCGGCCCTGGGCGGCGTTGGCCTGCCACCAGGCGTTGATGTCGGCCATGAGCTCGGGCTGGCGGGGCCAGCGGTAGATGGGCAGGCCGAAGGTGGATTCGGTGATGAAGGTGTCGCAGCGCACGGGCTCGAAGGGGGTGCAGGTGCCATCGGCCTCGGTCTTGTAGTCGCCCGATGCCACCCAGACCTGACCACCATGCTCCAGCCGCACCTGGGCCGATCCGAGCACATGGCCGGCCGGGTGCAGGGAGATGCGCACGCCGTGGTGATCAATGGCTTCGCCATACGGCAGGGTCTGCAGCGTGATGTCCGCGCCCAGCCGTGCGCGCATCACGCCCTCGCTGTCGTCATGGGCCAGGTAATGGGCGTGGCCGGCGCGCGCGTGGTCGGAGTGGCCATGCGTGATCACGGCCCGGTCCACGGGCCGCCAGGGGTCGATGTAGAAGTCGCCGGCCGCGCAGTACAGGCCTTCGGGGCGGGCCACGATCAGGTCGGCGGGCATGCGGAATCAGGGGCGGGAATGCTCATGGCCCCATGCTAGTGGGGCGGTCGCCGCGCGCACGCTGGCCCGGAGCGCGGCAGGCTGTCAGCCTGCACCTACCCGCGCAACGAATGACCGCAACCGGGCCGCAGGGCCGGTCAAATCGGGGAAGATAGCGCCCTCTCATCCCACACACATCCACACGCCTTCATGAACAACTCCGTCGTACGCATGTCCAATCTCTTCCTGCAGCTGGGCCTGGATGCCAGTGACCAGGCCATTGCCGATTTCATCCGCGCGCACCAGCTGGCCGCCGATGTGGATGTGGTGGATGCGCCCTACTGGAGCGATGCGCAGCGCCAGTTCCTGGCCGAGCAGCTCAAGGCCGATGCGTCTTGGTCCATCGTCGTGGACCAGCTCAGCGAGTCGCTGCACGAAGACGCGGTCAGGCAGCGCGCTGCCCGATAGCACGGGCAGTCAGGCCGCCAGCGGCTCGGGCACCGTGATGTCCACGCTGCGGCGGCCGTCCACGCTGGTGGCCACGGTGCCGGTCACGGTGACGCGGCGCACCACGCGGTGGGCATCGCCGTAGTCGTTGATGGCGTAGTGCTGCGTGGCGCGGTTGTCCCAGATGGCCACGTCGCCCTGCGCCCACTGCCAGCGCACGGTGTTCTCCAGCCGGATGATGCGTTCGTTGAACAGCTGCAGCAGCGCCGTCGATTCATTGGCGCGCAGGCCCTTGATGCGCTTGGCGAAGTGGCCCAGCAGCAGCGCCTTCTCTCCGGTGTCGGGGTGCACATGCACCAGCGGCTGCTCCGACTCGATGGTCTTGCGCGTGAACACCTTGCGGTAGCTGGCGCGGCCTGCGGTCTCGGTCTGGCTGGCCGCGTTCTGGCGGAAGTTCTCGGCGTAGTCGTAGTCGTTGCCATGCACGGCCCACAGCTGCTCGGCCAGTTGCCTGAGCGGCTCGGGCAGGCCCTCATAGGCGGCCACGGTATTGGCCCAGACGGTGTCGCCGCCATGGCCGGGCAGCGTGACGGCGCGCAGCACGCAGACCTTGGGAAAGGCCGCCTTGAAGGTGACGTCGGTATGCCAGGAATCGGCGCGGCCGCCATGCTGGGAATTGAGCTCCAGAAAGGCCGTGCCGTCCGGGGCAGGCACGGTGGGGTGCGATTCGATCTCGCCGAACAGCCGCCCGAAGGCCTGGTGCGATGCATCCGTCAGATGGTGCTGGCCCCGGAAGAACAGCACGCGGTGGCGCAGCAGGGCCGCATGGATCTGCGTGAACTGTTCGGCCGCCAGCTCGCCCGACAGCCTGGCGCCGTGGACCACGGCGCCTATGCGGCCGGACAGGGGCTGGATCTGCAGCGGCTGTTGCCGGTCCTGCTCCAGGTCTTGGGCCACGGTGCTCAGGTGGCTGGCTTCGGTGACAGCGTTCACGGCGTCTCTCCTCAGTGCTTGCATGGGTGGAAGCCCCCATGCTAGGAACCGCCCTGCCACGCCACAACGAAGCTTTTGGCGCATGGTTATGCGCAAGACAAGTGCATGCCAACCAGGGCCGTGCGCGTCACAAAACTGCAACAAGGAAAACGTAACATTCCTTAACAATTTTGCGATGTGCCTTCCATGGATGAGTCCCGCGCCTACCTGAGCGATTCCAGGCCACGTTTCCGCCCACCCAGCGCTGCGGACCTGTGTACCCCCGTTCCCTGCATGACCGCCGACGAGACCAACGAGAAGGTGCTCGAGGTCTTCACGCGCCACCGGGACCTGATCAGCCTGCCCGTGGTGGAGGGCAACCGCCCCATCGGCCTGATCAACCGCAGCATCTTCCTGTCCCAGTTCAGCAAGCCCTTTCGCATGGAGCTGTACGGCAAGAAGAGCTGCATCGCCTTCATGGACAAGGAGCCGCTGGTGGTCGATGCCTCCACCGACATCGACACCCTGACCGTGAAGACCGTGGAGTACGGCGAAAAGGCGCTGACCGATGGCTTCATCATCACGCGCGACGGCCTGTTCGCGGGCGTGGGCAACGGTCTGCAGCTGATGCGCGCGGTGGCGGACATGCAGGTGGCGCGCAACCGCCAGATCATGCACAGCATCGAATACGCCAGCGTGATCCAGCAGTCGCTGCTGCGCAGCTCGCGCGAGGCCCTGGCCCGCGCCTGCCCCGGCGCCGACCTGGTCTGGGAGCCGCGCGATGTGGTCGGCGGCGACTTCTACCAGTTCAGCCAGGACGGCGATGGCTGGTTTGCCACCGTGGCCGATTGCACGGGCCACGGCGTGCCCGGCGCCTTCATGACGCTGATCGCCACCAGCAGCCTGAGCCAGGCCATCAAGGAGCACGGCCCGCGCGACCCGGCTGCGCTGCTGGGCCATGTGAACCGCAGCGTCAAGCAGATGCTGGGCCAGCTCGACGGCAAGGATGGCACGCCCGGCTCCGACGACGGGCTGGACGCGGCCTGCTTCTGGTTCGAGCCCGCGCACCGGCGCCTGCGCTTTGCGGGCGCGCGCCTTGCGCTGTTCGTGCTGCGCCCCGGCGCCGAGGCGGTGGAGGTGCTCGACGGCCAGCGCAAGGGCGTGGGCTATGTGGACAGCGAGTTCGACTTCGCCTGGAACAACATCGACCTGGAGCTGCCCGCCGCCACCCTGGTCTTCGTCACCACCGACGGCCTGATCGACCAGGTCGGCGGCCCGCGCGGCATCACCTTCGGCAAGAAGCGCGTGCGCGAGCTGCTGCTGGAGCAGGCAGGCCGCACGCCCGCCGAGATCAACCGCGCCCTGCTGGCCGCCCTGCAGACCTGGCAGGGCGAGCACCACCGCCGCGACGACCTGACCTTTTTCTGCTTCAGAACCTGAATGCCTCCCATGCCCTCCGCACAGATCGCCGACAAGTACGGCAGCTTCTTCCACCTGGCGCGCCAGCACCAGGTGATCTTCTACTACGTGGGCTACTTCTCGCAGAACATCGTCGCGGCCATGGCCGAGGCCGTGCGGCTGCAGCTGGAAGTGGCCGGCGTGCCCGGCCCCACGCGGCGCAAGCTGTTCTCGTCCTTTGTCGAGATGGCGCAGAACATCATCCATTACTCGGCCGACGCCCTGACCCCGCCCCACCAGGACGATGGCGAGCTGCGCCACGGCGCGGTCTGCATCCGCCGCGAGGACGACGGCAGCTTCGTGCTGCTGTGCGCCAACCCCATCGAGCCGGGCATGGGCGAGGCACTGCGCGCCAAGCTCGACGCCCTGCGCAGCATGACGCTGGACGAGATCAAGAAGGCCTGCCGCCAGTCGCTGCGCGATGACGCGCCCGAAGGCAGCAAGGGCGCGGGCATGGGTTTCCTGACCCTGGCCCGCGATGCGCGCGAGCCGCTGCAGTTCGACTTCGATCCCGCCCAGACCGTGGACGGCCGGCCCGTCTTCTACCTGAAAGCCACGCTCTGAGCCGTCGCTCCGGCACCAGGCCTGGACAGGCCCGGCCCGCAGGCACGGACAACGCACCGAGATCACGCATGGACAACCTCTACATCGCACCGACTCCCAGTTCCCCGGAAGTGGACTTCCAGTTCGACACGCACACGCTGCACCTGCGTGGCGAGTCCTATCCCGAGAACGCCGCCGCCTTCTACGGCGGCATCCTGGCCCGCCTCAAGGACTACCTGGCGCAGCCGCAGCCGGCGCAGCAGCAGGCGCGCATCGAGGTGCACATCGCGCTGGCCTACTTCAACAGCTCCAGCACCAAGATGCTGTTCAACCTGATCGAGGCACTGAGCGGCGCCGCCGAGGCCGGCCGCCCCGTGGCCCTGCACTGGTACCACGACGAGGAAGACGACACCATCTGCGAATTTGGCGAGGAGCTGCGCGACGACTTTCCCGCCATCGCCTTCACCGGCCACCCCGTGAAGGCGGCGTGATGGACACCGTGGCCGCTCCCGCGGACCTCTTCGATGCCGAGCACCAGGCCCTTTTGGCGGCCCGCGCCGCCCACGACCGGGGCGAAGAAGCCGGCGCCCAGGCCTGCCACCAGGCCCTGGGCGTGCTGCTGACCGCCTATGAGCGCCTGCTGCGCGAAACGCGCCGGCTGGTGCGCCGCAGCGACCGGGCCGAGCTGGAGATGACCCAGCTCAACCAGCGCCTGCAGGAGCTGGCCGGCGAGCTGGAATACCGCGCCACGCACGACCCGCTGACCGGCGTGCTCAACCGCGCGGCCATCATCGAGCGCGTGAACCGCCACTTCACCCAGCAGGGGCTGGCCCTGATCGTGCTGGACATAGACCACTTCAAGCGCGTGAACGACAGCTTCGGCCACCCCGTGGGCGACAGCGTGATCCTGGGCGTGGTGCGCTGCCTCAAGGCCGCCGTGCCGGCCACGGCCCACATCGGCCGCGTGGGCGGTGAGGAATTCACCGTGCTGCTGCCCCAGCACGACAGCGACGGCGCCGTGTGCGTGGCCGAGCAGGTGCGCGCCGCCATCGAGGCCCATCCCTTCGGCCTGCCCGACGCCAGCTGCATCACGGCCAGCTTCGGCGTGAGCTGGCGCCCGAGCGGCGGCCGCTTCGACGACGCCTACAGCCTGGCCGACGAGGCGCTGTACGCCGCCAAGCGCAGCGGGCGCAACCAGGTCGTGCGCGCGGCAGACCATGCCACGGCCTGAGCGGCGCGGACAGGGCTGAGGCATGAGTTTCGTGATGCGCGCACGGGCGCCCAGGGCGCCCGCCCCTGCTTCCGCCCTCCTGCAGCCGGCTCTGCAGCCGCCCCCGCCATCGCCCGTGCCCGGGCCTGAATGGCGGGTGCTGATCGTGGACAGCGACCCCGACGTACACGCCGCCTTCCGCCTGGCGCTGGAAGGCCACAGCCTGTTCGGCCGGCCGCTGGTGTTCCTCTACGCCCGCTCCGGCACACAGGCGCGCAACCTGCTGCGCAGCGAGCAGGACCTGGCCGTGGTGGTGCTCGACGCCGTGACCGATGGCACGGGCGCCGGTCTGGACCTGGTGGACTTCATCCGCTACACGGCCGGCCTGCGCAACAGCCGCATCGTGCTGCGCACCGGCCGCCCGGGCCAGGCGCCCGATCTGGAAACCCTGCTGCGCTACGACATCAACGACTGCCGCACCAAGACCGAACTCACGCCCGACCGGCTGCTGGCCATCGTGGTGACCGCCGTGCGCTCCTACGAGCAGCTGTGCGCCATCGAGGCCAACCGCCGCAGCCTGGAGCTGATGGTGCGCTCCAGCGCCTCGCTGCTGGAGGAAACCAATCTGCACGCCTTCGCGCGCGGCGCGATCACCCAGCTGGCCACCTTGCTGGGCGTGGCCAGCGAAGGCCTGGTCTGCTCGGAGGGCACGCACCCGGCCGAGCCCTACCGCGTGCTCGCGGCCACGGGGCCATTCGCCCGGCTCATCGACCAGCCCATCGCCACCGTGCTGGCCTCGCGCGGGCTGCGCCTGCTGCGCCAGGCGCTGCAGGCGCGGCGCAACATCTACGGCGCGCAGCGCGGCGTGGCGCTGTACATCGGCCGGGGCGACGAGCAGGACATGGCCGTCTTCATAGACGCGCCAGCCTCGCACAGCGCACTGGACCGCCAGCTGCTCGAAGTCTTCTGCGCCAACCTGCGCACGCTGCTGCACAACCGCGGCCTGCTGGAGCGCCTGCACCAGTCCGCCTACTTCGACCCGCTGGTCTGCCTGCCCAACCGCGCCCACTTCGTGGAAAAAGTGGACGAATGCGTGTGGCGCGGCACGCGTGACCATGTGCTGGCCCTGGTGGACATCGACGACTTCAGCGCCACCAACGACGTGATGGGCCACCGCTTCGGCGACCGCCTGCTCGAAGCCATGGCCCGCCGCCTGGCCAGCGCCCTGCCCGCAGGCGTGCTGCTGGCGCGCGTGGGATCGGACACCTTCGGCATCCTGGGCCCCACCGACGAGGTGGCGCTGGCCCAGTTGCTGGACTGCGCCCGCCAGCCACTGGCCGTGGACGGCGTGCCGCACAAGGTCTCGCTGACCTGCGGCTACGTGTACCTGCCCCATGAGCGCCAGGCCGGCACCGACCTGGTCAAGGACGCCACCATCGCCCTCAAGCGCGCCAAGCGCGATCACCGCGGCCAGTTGCTGGAGTACTCCGAGCAGATGGGCATGGAGGCGCGAGACCGCGCCCTGCTGCTGTCCGACCTGCGCGCCGCCATCGACGGCGCCCAGCTTTTCCTGGTCTACCAGCCCCAGGTGGACCTGGAAACCCATGCCCTGGTCGGCCTGGAGGCCCTGCTGCGCTGGCGCCGGCAGGACGGCAGCTTCGTGCCGCCCGACCGCTTCATTCCGGTGGCCGAGCATTCGGGCCTCATCGTGCCGCTGGGCCAATGGGTGCTGGCCACGGCCTGCCGCACCATGCGCGAACTGCTGGACGCCGGCCGCGCCCCCAGGCGCATGGCCGTCAATGTCTCCACCGTGCAGCTGCAGGACCCGGGCTTTCTGCAGACCGTGAGCAACGCCCTGGCAGAGCACGGCCTGCAGGGCGCGCAGCTGGAGCTGGAGATCACCGAATCCGTCGCGGTCCTGCCCACCCAGCTGCTGCAGGCCACGCTCAGCGCCCTGCGCTCTCTGGGCGTGACCATTGCCATCGACGACTTCGGCACCGGCTACTCCTCGCTGAGCTACCTGGAGCGCCTGCCGCTGGACCGCATCAAGATCGACCGCAGCTTCGTGCGCCAGCTTGGCGAATCACAGGAAGCGCGCATCGCCGAAATGATCGCCCAGTTGGGCCGCAAGCTCGGCCTGCAGGTCCTGGCCGAAGGCATAGAGGACGCCAGCGCCTGGCAGGCCCTGCGCGCCATGGGCTGCCAGGAGGGACAGGGCTATCACGTTGCCCGGCCCATGGACAAGGCGCAGTTGCTGGGCTGGCTGGGCCAGCGCAATGAAGTGCCTCAGCGACAGCCTGGCACCTCTGAGTTCCCCTGAAGCGGCCAGGCCGCGCCCTGCCCCTGCCCTACCTGCACACCGCAGGAAAGCCATGCCGCCTGGCCGCCCACACCACGGCCAGCGATGCGCCCAGCAGCGCCAGCAGCACGGGCGTGAAGGCGCCCACGCCCATGCGCGCCAGCAGCAGGCCGCCCACGATGCCGCCGCCGGCAATCGCCATGTTCCAGGCCGTGACCAGCATGGACTGCGCCACGTCGGCGGCCTCGCCCGCCGTGTGGGCAATGGCGGTCTGCAGCAGCGTGGCGGCGCCGCCAAAGGCCAGGCCCCAGACGGCCACCGCCGCATAAACCAGGGCCGGCGCATCTGCGGCCACGCCCAGCATCAGCGTGGACAAGGCGAACAGCGCAATGCTGGCCAGCGTGAGCGCGCGCAGGTGGCGGTCGATCAGCACGCCGGTGATCCAGATGCCCAGCACGGAGGTGGCGCCGAACACCAGCAGCACCAGGTCCGTGCGCGCGGCCATGCCCGCCTCCGCCAGGAAGGGCGCGATATAGGTGTAGAGAATGTTGTGCGCCAGCACGAAGGCCAGCACCACGAACAGCACGGGGCGCACGCCCGCCAGGGTGAACACGCGCCGCAGCGGCAGGTGGCGGCCTGCCGCCTGCCCTGCAAAGTCGGGCAGGCGGGCGCGCACCCAGACCATGAGCACCAGCGCCAGCACGCTCATGAGTCCGAAGCACAGCCGCCAGCCCACCAGTTGGCCCAGCACGGTGCCGGCCGGCACGCCCAGTGACAGCGCCAGCGGCGTGCCCACCATGGCAATGGCGATGGCGCGGCCCTTGAGATGGCCGGGCACCATGCGTGCCGCGTAGCCGGCCAGCAGCGCCCAAAGCAGCCCGGCCGAGACCCCCGCCAGAAAGCGCGCCACCAGGGTCAGCGCAAAGTGCGTGGACAAGGCCGTGACCGTGTTGGCGACGACAAAGCCCGCGATCGCCGCCAGCAGCAGGGGGCGGCGGCGCATACCCTGCGTGGCGGCCGTCAGCGGTATGGCGGCCACCAGGGAACCTATGGCGTAGAGGGTGACGGTCTGGCCTACCCAGGCCTCGGTCACGGCCAGGCCCTGGGCCATCTGCGGCAGCAGGCCGGCCGGCAGCGCCTCCGTCAATATGGTGATGAAGGCCGCCATGGCCAGCGCCAGCAGGGAGGCAACGGGCAGGCGGTCCTGGCGTGTTCCGGTCATTGCGGCGCTCCCGAAGCCCCTTGGACCTCACAAACCCCGTAGACCGCGTCGCGCAAATCGTTGACGAAGCGCCCCGACATGCCCTCGTACAAGGTGTTGGTGAAGGCCACGACGCTGAGCTCCTGCGCCCGGTCCACGAACCAGGAATGCCCGTAGGCCCCGCCCCAGCGCCAGGTGCCCACCGACTCCGGCGATGCCGCCTGCGCCGCATCGCGCAGCACGGAAAAGCCCAGACCAAAGCCGAAGCCCGGCGCATTGGGCAGGGCCAGCCCGCCGGTCTGGTCCCGCGCCATCTCGGCGACCAGGGCGTCGGGCAGCAGGGTGTTGCCACCCTGGCGCAGGGCTTCCAGCAGCCGCAGGAAATCGCCTGCCGTCCCGGCCATGCCGGCGCCGCCGGAGGCAAAGGCCTGGGCGTCAAAGATGCGCGAAGGGCTGAAGGCAATGCCGATGCTCCCCTCGAAGGGCGACACGGTCTCGCCCTCGGCCAGCGGATGGGGCTGCGGCACATCGCTGACATAGGCCGTGGCCACGCGCTGCGCGGCCAGCGCATCGGTGACGGCAAAGCCGGTATCGGTCATGCCCAGCGGCCCGGTCACCAGCTCGCGCACGGCCTGGTCCAGCGGCCTGCCGTGCACCTGTTCAATGAGGGCGCCCAGCACATCGGTGGCCAGCGAGTAGCCCCAGGCCGTGCCCGGCGCGTACAGCAGCGGCACGCTGGCGATGCGCTCCAGGTTCTCTGCCAGTCCGATGGCCTGGCGGTCCATGCCGTCCGATACGCCAGCGCGCGCATAGGGGCCTTGTGCATCGGCCTCGAAGAAGCGGTAGCCCAGCCCCGCCGTGTGGCTGAGAAGCTGCCGCACGGTGATGCGGGCGGGCCCGCCATCGGCCAGCCGGGGGCGGAACCGGGGCAGCCAGCGCTCCACCCCCTCGTCCAGCGCCAGCAGTCCCCGCGCCACCAGCACCAGCGCGGCAGCCGAGACGATGGGCTTGCTGGCCGAGGCCAGGCGGAACACAGCATCCACGGCCATGGGCAGCCCGCGCTCGCGGTCGGCCCAGCCTGCGGCCTGGCGGTGGACCAGCGCGCCGCCACGCGCCACCAGCACCACGGCGCCGACCAGGCGCTGCGCCTCAATCGCCTGCCGGACCACGGCCTGGATGCGGTCGGACAGGGGCGAGGACGACAGGGTCGCAGGCAGCGCAGCGGGCACAGCGGGCGCCGCAGGTGCTGAAGGCGCTGCAGAAAGGGCAATCGTCATGGGAATTCCCGGGATCAAATGAACAGGGTTCCGACGATAGAAAGCCCTCGATTAAAGAAAAAGTGGGGTAGATTTCCGGTTTGCGCGGAACTGGATGTCCGCAATGAAGGAGCGGCGTTTGGACAGCCTGAACGGTTTCATGGTGTTCGTGCAGGTCGCCGAGACCCGCAGTTTCGTGGCGGCCGGCCGGCTGCTGGGCGTCTCGGCATCGGCCGTCGGCAAGAGCGTGGCAAGGCTGGAGGACCGGCTGGGCGTGCGCCTGTTCCACCGCAGCACGCGCAGCATCACGCTGACGGCCGAGGGGGCGCTGTTCCTGGAGCGCAGCCGGCGCATCCTGGCCGAGATCGAGGCCGCGCAGCTGGAGCTGTCGCAGGCCAGCACCGCGCCGCGCGGCCGGCTGCGGGTCAGCCTGCCCCTGGTCAGTTCGCTGGTGCTGCCGGTGCTGGGCGAGTTCATGCGGGCATATCCCGAGATCGAGCTGGACCTGGACTTCACCGACCAGCTGGTCGATGTGATCGAGGAAGGCTTCGATGCCGTGGTGCGCACGGGCGCACCCGCCGACTCACGCCTGTCCGCGCGCCGGCTGGGCGACTTCCGCTACCTGCTGGTGGCCTCGCCCGGCTACCTGGCGCAGCGCGGCACGCCCCGGGTGCCCGAGGATCTGCTGCAGCACAGCTGCCTGCACTACCGCTACCCCCACAGCGGCAAGCTGGAGCCCTGGGTGCTGCGGCGCGCAGCGGGCGCGCCCGAGCTGCAGCTGCCCACCTCCATGATCTGCAACAACATCGAAACCCGGCTGTGCTTTGCGCTGCAGGGCCTGGGCATCGCCTACCTGCCGGAGTTCTCCATCCGCGAGCCGCTGGCCGATGGCCGGCTGCAGCCCGTGCTGGCGGACTGCATGGAGCACACCAATGTCTTCCACGTGCTGTGGCCCGCCAGCAAGCACCCCTCGCCCAAGCTGCGGGCGCTGGTGGACTTCCTGTGCGCGCGGGTGTTTCCGCAGCAGGCATGAGGTGCACGGCGGCGTCCGAATGAGCGGGCCGCCTCACTCGTCGCCCGGCACTCCGTAGCTGGGCGCGGCCGTGGGATGGATGGCGCGCGTCTGGTAGTCCTGCATCTGCGGCGCGTAGGCGGCCCAGAGGCCTTGCAGCGCGCCGATGGGATCGTGCTCCGACCAGTCCACGCGCAGGTCCGCCATGGGCCAGCTGTGCTCGCCCGCCACCTTGAGCGCGGCCGAATGCACGGGCCCGGCCTCGCCGCCTGCGGCCATGGCGGCCTGCATGGCGGCCAGCAGGCGCTCGGCCAGCGGCAGCACCGCGCTGCGCTCGAAGGCCGGCACCATGGCCTCGATGGTGCGTTCGCTGGCCAGCAGGTTGCCGGCCGCCACGCACTGCCGCCCCACGGCGCTGGTGAAGATGCCCAGCGCCTGGCTGCCGCTGAAGACGCCGGTGCGGCCCTGCGCGTCCACCACGGTGACCTGGCGGTACTGGGGCCAGCTGCCGTCGTCCAGCGCCTGGCGCAGCGCGGCCTGGGGGTCGGCGCCCTGCTCCAGCAGGTCCAGCACGCGCGGGCCCAGGGCGGGCAGCGTGATGTTCTGCGTGGACACCACGCCCACGCCCGCGCGCACCCAGGGGCAGCGCGCGCCCACCGCAATGCTGGACGAGCTGATGGCCACGCCCAGCTGCCCGGTGCGCTCGCAGCGCCCCACAATCGAAAAAGTCATGGTTTCTGCCTCCTGCCGATGCGGCTGTACCAAGTGATTGCTGTGGTCGACGTTCAGGCGCTGGCCGGCGGCTGCCAGTCATCGGGGATGACCGCGATCACGTCGATCTCCATCAGCCACTGCGGCTGCCCCAGGGCCGAGATGCACAGCCCCGTGGAGATGGGAAACACGCCCTTGAGCCACTTGCCCACTTCCCGGTAGACGGGCTCGCGGTAGCGCGGGTCGATGATGTAGGTGGTGGTCTTGACGATGTGCGACAGGTCGCTGCCCGCTTCCTCCAGCAGCTGCTTGACGTTCTTCATCGCCTGCTCGGCCTGCTTTTGCGGATCGCCCAGGCCGACCAGGTTGCCCTCGAAATCGGTGCCGATCTGGCCGCGCACATAGACGGTGTTGCCGGCGCGCACGGCCTGGCACAGGTCGTTGTCCAGCGATTGGTTGGGATAGGTGTCCTTGGTGTTGAACATGCGGATGCGGGTATGGGTGGGCATGGTCTGGTTCCTGCAGGGGGTGGATGGGAAGGTGTCTCAGAGCGCGCTACCTGCTACCTGCTACCTGCTGCGGGCAGCGGCGTCGTAGTCGCTGTAGCGGCGCTGCTTGGCGATGTGGTCGGCCACGAACTTGGCGTCATGCCACACGCCCCAGATGAAGGACGAGCCACGGCGCGACAGCCAGGGCAGGCCCAGGAAGTAGATGCCGGGCTCATGGCCCACGCCGCGGTGGTGGCGCGGCTTGCCGCCGGGCTCGAAGCTGTCCACCTGCAGCCAGCTGAAGTCCACCCTGTAGCCCGTGGCCCAGATGATGGAAGTGATGCCTGCGGCGGCCAGGTCGAGTTCACGCAGCGGATGGGTCATGCACTCCGGATCGGGCAGGCGCCTGCGCGCCTCGGGCTCCTCGGGCAGGTCCAGGCCGTTGCGGCGGATGTAGTCGTCGGCCGCATCCAGCATGGTCAGGTAGTTGGCGTCTCCGTTGGCGATGTTCTCGGCCAGGTCGTCCCGGAAGCGCACCCGGCCATCGGCGAAGGACTCGGTCAGTCCCACCAGGGTGATGCCTTGGTGGCCCAGCGCGCGAAAGTCCACGGTGTGGCCGCCGCGCGCGCCGCTGACGGCAATGGTCACATGCTCGCGGCCGGGCTTGGCAATGGCCGCATCCCATTCGCCCAGCACGCCCAGCCACCAGCAGAAATCACGGCCGCGGTAGGCGCGCGGCGGCCGGTCATGGGCGCCTACCGACAGGAACACCTTGCGGCCCGCGCGCTGCAGTTCATCGGCGATCTGCACGCCCGAGGAGCCTGCGCCCACCACCAGCACGGCGCCTTCGGGCAGCTGCGCGGGGCGGTGGTAGTGCGCGGAATGGATCTGCAGCAGGCTGCCATCGGCGGGTGCAGCGGGCGCAGCCGGCGCTATCGGAGGGATCACCGGCACCTGGAACGGCCCCGTGGCCGCGATCACGTTGCGGGCCTCGATCACGCCCTCGGACGTTTGCACCGTGAAGCCCGGCCGGCCCTGGTTGCGCGTGACCCGCCTGACCTCCACGCCGGTGCGCACGGGCGCCTTGATCTGGCGGACATAGTCCTCGAAGTAGTCGGCCACCTCGTCCTTGCCGGGAAAGCCGTCGCGGTCGCCCTTGAACTCCAGGCCCGGAAAGCGGTCATGCCAGGCCGGCCCGTTGGCCACCAGCGAGTCCCAGCGCCCCGTGCGCCAGGCCTGGGCGATGCGCTGGCGCTCCAACACCAGGTGCTCTACGCCAAGCTGGCTCAGGTGTTCGCTGGCCGCGATGCCGGCCTGCCCGGCACCGACCACGAGCGTGTTGATGGTTTGGATTTCAGCTGTCATGGTGTGGGTCTCTCAGGAAAAAAAGGCGCAGGCCGTCCCGCATCGGCGCGGTGCCGACTGCCTTGGTGTGGTCCGCAACAAAAAAGGGAAGGAGGTGAAGGCCGCCCGTGCGGCGCTACAGGTACAGGTGCTTCACCACGTCGTTGGCCAGCAGTTCGCTGGCCGTGCCCGAGGCCACCAGCTGGCCCTTGAGCAGCAGATAGCCGGTGTGGGCGATGGACAGCGCCGCCTCGGCGTTCTGCTCGATGAGCAGCACGGTGATGCCTTGGCTGTGGATGCGCTGCACCGTCTCGAAGTACTCCTCGATGAGTTTGGGCGACAGGCCCAGCGTGGGCTCGTCCATCACCACCAGGCGCGGCTCGCCCATGAGCACGCGGCCCAGCGCCACCATGGCCTGCTCGCCGCCGGACAGGGTTCCCGCTGCCTGCGACAGGCGCTCGCCCACCCGGGGGAACAGGGCCACCACGCGCTCCAGCGCCTGGGCAAAGCCCTGCTGCGGGCGCAGCGCGTCGTGGCCGATCTTCAGGTTCTCCTGCACGGTCAGCTCGGCAAACAGGCGCCGCCCTTCGGGCACGAAGCCCACGCCCAGGCCGGCCAGGTCCTCGGTGCGCATGCGCGCCAGCGGCTGGCCCATGACGCGGATGGCGCCGTGGTGCACGGGCAGCAGGCCCGCAATCGCCTTGAAGGTGGTGGTCTTGCCCGCGCCGTTGGGACCCAGCAGGCAGACGATGCTGTGCTCGGGCACCTGCAGCGAGACCTGGTTGAGCATGTTCACCACGCCATAGCGCGTGCTGATGGAGTCCAGTTCAAGCATGGCTGGCCTTTCTGCCCAGATAGGCTTCCTGCACGCGCGGCAGCCGGCGCACCGCCTCGAAGCTGTCGTCGCCGATCTTGCGTCCGTAGTCCAGCACCATCACGCGGTGCGGCAAGGTGGCAATGAGCCGCATGTCGTGCTCGATGATGATGAAGCCCAGCGCCGGATTGCCGTCGCGCAGGCGCTGGATGTCGGCGATCAGCGCATCGGTGTCGCGGTCGTCCATGCCGCTGGAGGGCTCGTCCAGCAGCACGATGCGGGGCTCGGCGGCCAGGGCGCGCGCGATCTCCAGGCGGCGGCGGTCGGCCTGCGGCAGGCTGCTGGCCAGCACGTTGCGGCGCTGGTGCAGGTCGCTGGACACGCTTTGCAGCAGCGCGCAGGCGCGCTCGGCGCAGCGCTTCATCTCTGCGCGCGAGACGGCCGGGCGCAGCAGCGCGGTGAGCACGCCGCAGCGGGTGCGCGCGTGCATGCCGATGATCACGTTGTCCAGCACGCTCAGCGAGCCGAACAGCCGGCTGGTCTGGAAGGTGCGCGCAATGCCGGCGCCCGCGATGTCGTGCGCGGCCATGCCCTTGAGCGAGCGGCCTTGCAGCAGCACCTCGCCCTCGGTGGGCTGGTAGATGCCGGTCAGCAGGTTCAGCAAGGTGGACTTGCCCGCGCCGTTGGGCCCGATGATGCCCAGCACCTCGCCCGCCGCCAGGTGGATGTCCACGCCCTGCACCGCCGTCAGGCCGCCAAAGCGCATGGTCAGGCCACGCCCCTCCAGAACCAGCGGGCCTGCGGGCGCGGCATGGTGGATGGGATGGGAATCAATGCTCATGGTTGCGCACCCGTTGGGGGAAGATGCCGCGCGGGCGGATGATGAGGAAGGCGATCACCACCAGGCCGTAGAACAGGATGCGGTAGTCGGAAAACGCCCGCAGCTTCTCCGGCAGCATGGTCAGCAGGAAGGCGCCGACGATCACGCCCAGCGTGTTGTCCATGCCGCCTGCGATCACCAGCGTCATGATGGTCACAGACACCAGGAAGGTGAAGTTGTCCGGCGAGATGAAGCTCACATAGAACGCATACACCGTGCCCGCGAAGCCCGCCAGAAAGGCGTCCACCGCAAAGGCCTTGACCTTGAACCAGGTGACGTTGATGCCGCAGGCGCGCGCGGCGATCTCGTCGTCGCGCAGGGCATTCCAGGCCAGTCCCACGCGAGAGCTGTGCAGGCGCTGCGCCGAGACGATGGCCAGCCCCAGCAGGGCGACAGCCACGTAGTAGAAGTTGGCCTGGCCCGGCAGGCTGTGGCCCCACAGCGTGATGGGGTCGTTGAACGAATGGCCGAACAATGTGGGCGAAGGAATGCCCACCAGGCCGTTGGCGCCGCCCGTCCACTCCAGGTTCATCAGCAGCTGGTGCACGACGATTCCGAAGGCGATCGTCACCAGCGCCTGGTAGCTGTCGCGGGTGCGCATGGACGGCAGGCCCAGCAAAAAGCCGAAGACCGTGGCCACGGCGGCGGCCACCAGCAGGCAGATCCAGAAGCTCACGCCAAAGTGGATGGCCAGCAGGGCCGACGCATAGGCGCCGATGCCGTAGGACGCGCCGGTGGCGAAGTTCGGTATGTTGGCGCTGCCCAGCTGGAAGTTCAGCGCCAGCGCCAGCACCGCGTACAGGCAGGCGATGATCATCAGGTGCATGGCGTAGCTGTCACCGCCCAGCACCCACGGAAACACCAGGGCCAGCACCACGCCCGTGCCCACCGCCAGCGGCCTGCACTGGCCGAAGGCGGCCACGATGCGGTCTTCCACCAGCGGGCGTTTCTGCACCGCGACCAGGGCCACGGCAAAGCAGGCCAGCAGCGCCAGCACCGTGATCCAGCTTTCGGCCAGCAGGAACTGGCGCAGCAGCACGGCGCCCGCCAGGGCCACGCCCAGCACGATGGCGGCCGAGCCCGCACTCCGTGGAGCCGCCTGCGGCGGCGCCTGTATCGTCGTTGTCTGCATCACACCTTCTCCATTTTCTGAACGCCGAACAGGCCGGCGGGGCGAAAGATCAGCACCAGGATCACCAGGGCGAACACGAACACCAGGCGGTACGAGGTGCCATTGGGCACATAGCCCTGCACGATGGTCTCGATGGCCGCAATCAGCAGGCTGCCGACAATGGCGCCCCCCAGCCGCCCCAGGCCACCGACCACTGCGGCGGAAAAGCCGATCAGGCCCGCCTGCACGCCGAAGTCAAAGCGCACCACGCCCGCATAGCTGGCCAGGAAGATGCCGCCCACCGCGCCGGTGGCCGAGGCAATGAAGAAGGTGTTGCGAAACACCGGCCCCGGCGCAATGGAGAACAGCCGCGCGGTTTCGCGGTCCTGCGACACGGCGCGTATGCGCATGCCCATGGGCGTGTGGTGCAGCACATAGAGCAGCACGCCCACCAGCGCCATGGCCACCAGCACCGAGACCACGCTGATCAGGGGCAGCGGCCCGAACGGGGTGGGAACGGCCCCCTGCGCAATCGCCGGGAACGCGTGCGGATTGCTGCCCTGCGGGTACAGGTGGCGGATCAGCTCGCGGATCACGATGCCCAGAGCCACCGTGGCCACCAGCGGCATCATGGCCGGCGCATTGCGAAAGCGGCTGATCACCAGCCGGTCCAGGGCGACGCCCAGCCCTCCCACCGCCGCAATGGCCACCAGGCAGGCCAGGCCCAGCACCAGCCAGGGGGCCGAGCCGCCCAGCGCGGCGGCCAGGGCCTGCACGGCCGCCAGGGCGATGAAGGGGGCGACCATGGCCACGTCGCCATGGGAAAAGTGAATCACCTGCAGCACGCCAAACAACAGGCTGAAACCCAGGGCAAGCAGGCTGTAGATGCAGCCCAGGGTCAGCCAGTTGATGAGTTGCTGGAACAGCGCGTCATGCATCGATAGGGTTCCTCTTGTGTCGGGTTCGGCCGGGTTGGCGGGGCTTCGCTTGTCTCCATGTCACGTAACCATTGAAGCAAGAAACCGCGCAAAACCTGCGTCGCTTTTGCCGAGGCGCTGCTTCGGAAAACGCGATCCAGTCCCGGGCAGGTGCGGCGATACATTGATCCGGCGGCGTTGCCAGACAGCGCCGGCCAGCCCGCCATGCACCGTGGCGCCCCGCCGCCCCGGCCCGGGCCGCCATGGCTGCCCTTCGTCTTCACCTGAACAGGACCGACCGACCATGCAAGCCTTCACGACAACCACCGCCCTCCTGCCATCGCGCCGGCGCCTTGCCGCATCCGCCCTGGCGCTGGCCGCCGCCACGCTGGCCTGCGGCGCGGCCTGGTCCCAGTCCACCGTGAAGCTGGGCTTCATCGGACCCGTCAGCGGCGGCAACGCACAGCAGGGCCTGGGCGCGAAGAACGGCTTCCTGCTGGCCATAGACCAGTGGAATGCCACGGCCGGCGTGCCGTTCAAGGTGGAGGGCGTGGTGCTGGACGATGCCTCCGACCCGCAGACCGGCGTGTCCGCCGCGCTCAAGCTGGTCAACGACCGCGACGTGGTGGGCGCCATCGGCCACTGGAACAGCCCCGTGGCCCTGGCCACGCTGCCGGTGTTCAACCGCGTGCAGATGCCCTTCATCGTCTGGGGCGCCATCGGCCCCAAGATCACCGACCAGAACTTCGCCAACACCACGCGCGTGACGCCCACCCTGGTCAACGAGAACAAGCCCCTGGCCACCTGGGCCGCCACGGGCCTGGGCGCAAGAAAGATCGCCATCATTGCCGACACCAGCGACTACGGCCGCGCCAACCTGGCCTCGTTCGGCAGCTTCTACAAGGCAGAAAAAGGCAGCGTGGTGGCCGAGGAAAGCTACCCCGTGGGCACGACGGATTTCCGCTCCATCCTCACCAAGATCAAGAGCCTGAACCCCGACGCGGTCTACTTCGGCGGCGTGATCACCGAGGCCGGCATCGTGCGCAAGCAGATGGCCGAGCTGGGCATGAAGCAGCCCATGCTGGGCATCAGCGGCATCTTCGATCCGCAGCTCATCCAGATCGCCGGCCCGGCTGCGGACGGCACCATCGTCGGCACGCCCAAATCGCAGACCAACCCCCGGCTGGACGCCATGAGCCGCGCCTATGCCGCCAAGGGCTATGCCGACTCCGAGAGCCCGTACACCAAGTACGCCTACGACGCCACCGGCATCCTTTTGCAATCGCTCAAGACGGCCGGCACCAAGGACCGGCAGGCCGTGGCCAAGGCCATCCGCGCCATACGCTACGACGGCGTGACCGGTACCGTGACCTTCGACGCCAACGGCCAGACGCAGGTGCCCGTGGAGCTGCAGCTGCACGAGGTCAAAGACGGCAAGTGGGCCAGCCGCTGATGATCAGGACAGGCAGCCAGTACCGCGACTCCATCCGCGATGGCCGGCGGGTCTGGATGAACGGCGAGCGCGTCAAGGACGTGACCACCCACCCCATGTTCAAGCCGCTGGTGGACATCCGCGCGCGCATGTACGACCTGCAGCACGAGGCCGCGCTGCGCGACGCGCTCACCTGCGACGAAGGCGACGGCGAGCGCCACCCCATCGCCCACAAGCTGCCGCTGACGCGCCAGGACTGGTGGGACAAGCGCCGCGCCACCGACCTGCTGCTGGAGGACATGGGCGGCGTGGTCATGCGCGTGGGCGACGAGAGCGTGGGCGAGATGTGGTCGCTGTTCGATGGCCAGGACGTGCTCAACGAGCTGGACCCGCGCTTTTCCGCCAACATCCGCACCCACATCCGCCGCGTGGTGCGTGGCGACCTGTTCCACGTATCGGCCAACACCGACCCCAAGGGCGACCGCTCGCGCCTGCCGCAGGACCAGGACCCCGACGTGCTGCTGCATGTGGTGAAAGAGACCGATGCAGGCGTCATCGTGCGCGGCGCCAAGTACGAGACCGCTGCCGCCTATGCCAACCAGGCCTTCACCAAGCCGGGGCTGGCGCACTGGGGCGACGCGGCGCAGTCCGAATACGCCATAGGCTTCATCTGCGACCTGGGCGCGCCCGGCCTGCGCTTCATATGCCGCCCGGGCCTGGCCGCCCGCGCATCGGCCCAGGACCATCCGTTGAGCCATCGCTTCGACGAAGTGGACGCCATCGTGGTCTTCGACGACGTGCTGGTTCCCTGGGAGAACGTGCTGTTCTACCGTCACACCCGGGCCGCCCATTTCCTGCGCGAGACGCTGCACCGCTACTCGGCCTTCACCTTCCTGCAGCGCAGCCTGAAGCTGGCCGACATGCTGATAGGCACGGCCCTGCACAACGCGCGCCAGACCGGCGTGGAGAAGCTGCAGGCCGTGCAGGACAGGCTGGCCGGCCTGGCCTGCTACCGCGAAGGCATCAACGCCCACCTCACGGCCGCCATCGCACTGGCCGAGCGCAGCCCGGCCGGGCTGATGATGCCCAACCAGTCGCTGCTGTTCACGGGACGGTCTCTGGCCACCAGCCAGCTGCACCACATGATGAACACCGTGCGCGAGCTGTGCGGCGGCCAGGTCTGCCTGACGCCGGACCACGCCAGCTTCGAGAACGAGGAAACCGGCCCCTGGCTGCGCAAGTTCTACACCCTCGGCCCGCAGTGGCAGGCCGACGACCGCCGCAGGCTGCTGGCCTATGCGCGCGACCTGCTCGACTCGGACCACGCCGGCCACCGGCTCAGCTTCCAGCTGTTTGCGCAATGCCCGCCCTACGCCCAGACGGCGGCCGTATACCGGCACTTCAACTGGGATGCGCCGCTGGACTTCGTCGGCAAGTCCGCCGGCCTGACGGACCGCGTGAAGGCCACGCAGGCGCCGGCCCAGGGCGACGGTGCGGTGGCGCAATGGTTTCGCAATCACAACGCCAGCGACTGAAGGCTGCCGGGGCCCGACCGCCGCACAATGCAGGCGCCTTGCGGGAAGGGCCTCTTGCAGCGCGGTCCGCCGCTTGGTCAACTACGCGGCAGGTCACCCTGGCCGCCCTCCCCCTCTCCACCTCTTGCACACCGTGCTGACACGACTGACCTTCAGACAATTGGAATACTGCGTGGCAGCGGGCGAGTTCGGCAGCATTGCCGAGGCCGCCAACCGCATCCATGTCTCACCCTCGTCCATCTCATCGGCCATCACCCAGGTGGAGGCCGAGCTGCAGGTGCCGCTGTTCGTGCGCCACCATGCGCAAGGCCTGTCCGTCACGCCCGCAGGCGCCGAGGTCCTGCGGGAGATCCGCGGCCTGCTCGACCAGGCCATGGCCTTGTACGACGTGGCCAGCAGCGCGCAAAGCCAGGTGCGCGGCCCCGTGCGCGTGGGCTGCTTCACCACGCTGGCGGCCATGGTCGCCCCCGAGCTGTGCCAGGGGTTCGCGCGCGCCCACCCCAAGGCCACGGTCACCCAGATCGAGGACCACCAGGAAGGCCTGATCCACAAGCTGCGCACCGCGCAGATCGATGTCGCCATCACCTACGACCTGCTGGTGGCCGAATCGGACATCTGCTTCGAGCCCCTGGCCCAGCTGCCGCCCATGGTCATCGTCAGCGAACTCAATCCGCTGGCCAACCACCGCTCCACCACGCTGGAGGCGCTGGCCCAGCTGCCCATGGTCCTGCTGGACCTGCCCCTGAGCCGCGAATACTTCATGTCGCTGTTCCGCGAAGCCGGCGTCTCACCCCTGATTGCGGCCCGCAGCGCCAGCCCCGACGTGGTGCGCTCCCTGGTCGCCAACGACGTGGGCTACTCCCTGGTCAACGTGCGCCCGCGCAACTCCCACGCGCTGGACGGCAAGAAGATCGTCAACCTGCACCTGAACGGCAACCACCGCCCCATGAAACTGGGCCTGGCCTGGGCCCGCGAACAAAAGCCCCGCCATGTGGTGGAAGCCTTCATGCACCGCTGCCGCAGCTTCATCTCCAATGAATACATTCCGGGGATGACGGCGCCTGGGCGCGGAGAGGCGAACTGAGCGGCGCGCAGACCGAATCAGGGCGCCCGTCAGCCCGTGCTCTTGCGCACCTCGTAATGCAGCACCGCCATGCCCTCGCCAATCTGCCGAACCGACAGCAGGCGCAACACCGGATGCAGCACCCGGCGCGGAAACAGTGGCTTGCCCCGGCCCAGCGTGGCCGAGCCCACGCTCAGGATCATCTCGTCCAGCAGGCCCGCATCGTAGAACTGCCCCGCCAGGTCCCCGCCTCCCATGATCCAGAGGTTGCGCCCGCCGGCCGCCGCCTGCATCTGCGCATGCACGGCACGCACATCACCGCTGACAAACCGGATATCGGCACCCGGGATACCAGGCAGCGTGCGGCTGGAAAACACCCAGGCAGGCTGCGTATAGGGCCACGCCGCCCCGGTCTCCTGCGCCACCGTCTCCGCGTGGCGCAGCATCCATTCGTAGGTGGCGGACCCCATGGCCAGCGCGCCCACGCCGGCAATGAACTCCGGGTAGCCCGTGGCCTGCATGTCGCCCAGCGGGAACAGCCAGTCCAGGGCGTCGTCCTCGGTGGCCAGGAATCCGTCGAGTGAGGTGGCGGCGAAGTATTGGGTCTTCATGGGGGAGATGGTAGCCAGGCAGGCGCGGCACGGCCATCCGCCCGCGTGTTGTGCAGGCCGCGCCTGGACCTCATCGTCAAATTTCTTTTGAAGCCGCCTTCAGTCCTGCGGGTCTTTTTCAATTGAAACACCCAGGTCAACATCGCTCCATACCCAGACGACTTGCGAACCGGATTTCCGCCACTGCCCCAACACCTGTACAGCTCCGCCAAAGAACCGCATGACCACCGCCTCCACGCCCCTGTTTAGCCCCCTGCAGCTCGGCCCGCTCAGCCTGCCCAACCGCATGGTGATGGCCCCCATGACGCGCAGCCGCACCAGCCAGCCAGGAGACGTGCCCAATGCACTGATGGCCACCTACTACGCACAACGCGCCAGCGCCGGCCTGATCGTCTCGGAAGCCACCCAGATCTCCCGCCAGGGCCAAGGCTACAGCTTCACCCCCGGCATCTATTCAGAGGCGCAGGTGGACGGTTGGCGCCGCGTCACGGACGCGGTGCATGCCGCCGGCGGGCGCATGGTGCTGCAGCTGTGGCACGTTGGCCGCATGTCGCATGCCAGCTTTCACGCCGATGGCCTGCCGGTCGCGCCTTCGGCGCTGTCGCCCCAAGCGCAGGTCTGGGTGGTCGGCGACGACGGTGTCGGCCGCATGGTCGACTGCCCCGTGCCGCGTGCACTGAGCGCACAGGACATCCAGGACGTGATCGGCGACTTCCGCAGGGGCGCGGCCAATGCGATGCGCGCCGGTTTCGACGGCGTGGAAATCCACGGCGGCAACGGCTACCTGATCGATCAGTTCCTGCGCACCACCTCCAACCACCGCACCGACGCCTACGGCGGCGGCATCGCCCAGCGCACGCGCTTTGCCGAAGAGGTCGCGGCCGCCGTGGCGGGCGAGGTCGGGGCCGAGCGCACCGGCATCCGCCTGGCGCCCTTCATCACGCAGCGCAACATGAACTGCCCGCAGATCATCGAGACCATCCTGCATCTGGCCAGCAAGCTCGACGAGATCGGCCTGGCCTACATCCACCTGTCCGAAGCCGATTGGGACGATGCGCCCGAGATTCCGCAAGACTTCCGCCACGCGCTGCGCCGCGCCTACCAGGGCAAGGTGATCGTTGCGGGCAAGTACGACGCGGAGCGCGCCCAAGCCATCCTGCACGAGGGCCTGGCAGACCTCGTCGCCTTCGGCCGCCCCTTCATTGCCAACCCGGACCTGCCGGCGCGCTACGCCGCCCAGGCGCCGCTGGCCGCATTCGATCCGAAGGCCCTGTTTGGCGGCGACGCGCGCGGCTACTCGGACTACGCAGCCCTCGCCACTGCCTGAAACCCTCCTTGCTCGCCCTCCCTGCTCTCCCTCCTTGCTATCCCCTCTTCCTCAACCTTTGAAAGCACGACCATGAAAGCCGTTGGATACCAGAAACCCCAGGCCATCAGCCAACCCGAATCGCTGATCGACATCACCCTGCCCGATCCCGTGGCCACCGGCCGCGACCTGCTGGTCGAAGTCAGGGCCGTGTCCGTCAATCCGGTGGACACCAAGGTGCGCGCCAGCGGCGCGCCCGCCGAGGGGCAAACGCACAAGGTGCTGGGCTGGGATGCCAGCGGCATCGTCAAGGCCGTGGGCCCCGAAGTCACGCTGTTCAAGCCGGGCGACCGCGTCTGGTACGCCGGCTCCATTGCGCGCGCTGGCACGAACAGCGAACTGCACCTGGTGGACGAGCGCATCGTGGGCCACGCGCCCAGGTCGCTGGACTTCGCACAGGCGGCGGCCCTGCCCCTGACCGCCATCACCGCGTGGGAGATGCTGTTCGACCGCCTGGGCATCGCGCCGGGCAAGCACCCCAGCCACAAGACACTGCTCATCATCGGCGCCTCCGGCGGCGTGGGCTCCATCCTCACGCAGCTGGCCACGCGGCTGACCAGCCTTACCGTCATCGGCACCGCATCGCGGCCCGAGACGCAGGCCTGGGTCAAGGAGCTCGGCGCCCACCACGTGATCGATCACAGCCAGCCGATTGCCGACGAACTCAAGCGCATCGGCTTTCCCACGGTGGACCACATCGTGAGCCTCACGCAGACCGACCTGCACTTCGCACAGATCGTCGAGGCGATCGCGCCCCAGGGAAAATTCGGCCTGATCGACGATCCCGCGTCGCTGGACATCACCAAGCTCAAGCGCAAGTCGGTGTCGGTGCACTGGGAATTGATGTTCACCCGCGCCCTGTTCGGCACCGACGACATGATCGGCCAGCACCGCCTGCTCAACGAGGTTGCCGCACTGGTCGATGCCGGCCTGATCCGCACCACGCTGGCCGAGCGCTTCGGCAGCATCAACGCAGACAACCTCAAGCGCGCCCATGCCCTGATCGAGTCGGGCAAGGCGCGCGGCAAGGTGGTGCTGGAGAACTGGGGCTGAGCCATGAAGACAGAGACCATTTTCAACCTGGCCATCCTTGAAGCGAAGGCCGGCCAGCAAGACCAGCTGCGCGACGCCCTGCGCGCGCTGGTGCCATTCACCCGGCAAGAGGCCGGATGCCTGGACTACACGCTGTTCGAGCTGGCGGACAAACCCGGCACCTTCTACATGCGGGAGTCATTCAGGGACCAGGCAGCGCTGGATGCGCACTTCCGCATGCCGTACTTCAAGGCGTTCGAGAAACGCTTCGACGAACTGCTGGCACGCCCCTTGCAACTGGTGGGCCTGAAGGAAGTGCCCTGACGGGCGGTACGGATCCGGGCGGTACGGGCCTGGGCGGAACGGACCCGGCCGACGACTAGCGCGCGGCTGCAACGCGCCGCCCCCACGCTGGCGGCAGCGTGGGGGTTGCCGCCGACAGCTCGTCCCATACGTACTGGGCGGCAAAGCCGTGGTGACGGCTGCGTGAGCGCACCAGGCAGGCTTGCCGGCCCAGATTTCTTTCGGCCAACGGGACTGCGTCCTGCACGTCCAGGCTCATTGCAGCGGCACCGTTGAGCAGCGCAACCATGCCGTTTTCACGGGCGGCATGCACCAGGTCCTCCAGCGTATCGGACTCCAGATGCACGCCCGGCTTCAGCCCCTGCGCCGCAAAGGCGTTGTCGAGCTGGCGCCGCATGGCGTATTCGCTTGGCAGCAAGGCCAGGGGGTGGTTCGCGACTTCGCTGAGCTCCAGCAGGCGTCGCCGCCGGCGGGGCTTCAATCCCACGGCCACCACCGGCTCGTCGAAACAGGCCAGGATCTCCAGATCGGCATGCGGCTCCGGGTCGAAGCTGACGGCGAGATCGAAATCGCCACGCAACACGCCCTCCACCAAGGCCTGTGCGGTGCGTCTGCGCAGTGCGATCGCCAGCTGCGGCCACTGCGCCTGGGCACTGCGCACGACGGGCAGTACCCAGCATCCCGCGTAGGACTGCACCAGGCCGATGCGCACCAGGCCCGCCACGGTGCTCGCACGCGCCTGCACGTCGCGCAGCGCCGCCTGCAGCTCACTGAGGCAGGCCGACACCCGGCGGTCGAGCTCATGTCCGGAGGCCGTGGCAACGGCGCGCCCGCTCGCACGGTCGAACAGCTGCACGTCCAGGGTCGATTCCAGCAAGGCGATCTGCTCCGACAGCGCCGCCTGCGAGATCGAGGCATCGCGCGATGCCGCACTGAAGCTGTGCGCCCGCATCGCCGACACGAAGTAGCGCAACTGGCGCAATGAGACGAGATCGAGGGGGTCGCGGCTGCGTGCGGACATGGCCATCGGATTATCCGATAGACGCGGCCAGAAAATGCGAATTGCGAAGAAACAAGGGCCTGCCGACACTACGGCCACGAGACAACTCTGGTCACGAGAGCACCGATGAAACGACGCAACTTCCTTCAGTACGCCAGCACGGCGACGGCCATTTCAGCCATGGGCGCAAGCCCCTCGGCGCGCGCACAGGCATTCCCTTCCAAGCCCATCCGCATCATCTGCCCCTATCCGGCAGGTGCGACCACCGATGCCGTCTCCCGCCTGATGGCGAACGCCTTGCAAACGGACAGCGGCAGCACGGTGATCGTGGACAACCGCAGCGGTGCGGGCGGCAACATCGGCACGGAGGCAGCAGCACGCGCAGAGGCCGACGGCTACACGCTGCTGCTGGGCGCACTCGGCCCCATGGCCGCGAACCCGGCGCTGTACTCCAGGCTCAACTTCGATCCAGCCAAGGACTTCACACCGCTGGCATGGGCCGCCTCGGTGCCGTTGATCTGGGCCGTGCATCCCTCCTTCTCGGCGGCCACGGCCAAGGAGGCGCTCGAATGGCTGCGCAAGAACCCGGGCAAGTTCTCCTACGCATCCGCCGGCAACGGCACGCCGCAGCATCTGGCGGGAGAACTCGTCAAGCGCCAGACCGGCACCTCGATCCTGCACATTCCGTACCGGGGCTCCGCGCCTGCACTCAACGACGTGCTGGGCGGCACGGTGCAGATGGTGTTCGAGGCCACGCCGGCCATCCTGCAGCATGTGCAAAGCGGGCGCCTGAAGGCGCTGGCGGTGACGTCCGCCAGACGCATTCCCGCTCTGCCCGGCGTGCCCACGCTCAAGGAATCGGGCGTGGACGCCGAGATCAGCGGCTGGTACGGCTTCCTCGCGCCCGCCGCGACCCCGGCCGACCGCAAGGCCTGGCTGGTCAAGCACATGGGCGCGGCGCTGGCGACCAAGGCCACGCAGGACAGGCTGGCCGAACTCGGCTCGGTGCCCATCGACAACTCGCCCCAGGCATTCGCACGCCTGCTGGACAGCGAGCGGGCACGCTGGCAGACACTGATCCGCGAAGTCGGCATCAAGCTCGACTGAAGGCGCCGCCCCATGCCGCACATCGCCATCGAGGTATCGCCATCCTTGCTCCCGTCGATCCAGTGGGAGCCGGTCCTGCACGCCATGCACCTTGCGCTGGCCGAGCGCGGATGGGCACGGCTCGCGGACCTGAAGTCGCGCGTGGCCCCCATCGCCGTCGGACTGTGCGGCGACGACCCCCACGCGCAGCAACTGATCGCCACCCTGACGCTGACCAACCCGCGCCCGCCGCAGATGTGCTCGGCCATGGCCGAGGTCGTATTCGAGCATCTCTCGCGCGCGATCGGTGCGATCGGCCCGAACGCCCCGTTCGAAGCGCCCCCGGAGTCAGCGGCGTGGGTGCAGTGCTGCGTGTTCCTGCAGGAGCACCCGAAGTCGCACTACTTCAAGCGGCAATGGAACGCGCCGCCGCCCGCTTCCTCAACTCCATGACAACGGGAAAAGCGCCATGTGTTGCGGCTGGCGCTTGGCCGCTGGCCGCTGGCCGCGCGCTGCCGGCTCAGCCCGCCAGGCCTGCGGCCAGCTGCCGCACGGTCCGGGCACTGGCGCCCTTGCCGGTGATGGCCACCGCCGGAGGGTGGGCCAGCATGCGCTCGAAGACCTTGCGCACTTCCTCGGCACCGATGCCATCGATCATCGCCAGCGTTTCGGCCACGGATGTCACGCTGCCATGGGCAAAGAGATCCTCGACAGCCCGCTCCATGGTGGCGTAGGTCCGCTCGCCCGCACGCACCCGCGAGACCGCCAGCTGGTTCTTGGCCCGTTCCAGATGCACGGGGTCGATGCCGGCCGCCTGGGCGCGCAGCAGGCCGCCTGTCGCTGCCACCAGTGCTTCGAGCTTGTCCGGCGTCGTGACCGCATGCACGATGAAGTTTGCCCAGACGTCACCGCCCTCCATCGCCGCATAGGCCGTATAGGCCAGTCCGAGCCGTTCACGCACGGTATCGACCAGGGGCGACGACATCCCCTCCCCCAGCAGATGGGCCGCCAGCGAGGCCACGAGACGCGCACGCTGCGGGTGCTCGCCCTGCAACTGCTCGAACACCAGGGGATAGGCCAGGTTCACGAACACCTGGGACACCTGCGTGAAACGTTGCGCCAGGGCCTGCCCCACATACTTTGCGGGCTGAGGGGGCAACGCCACAGCGGGATCGGCCGACGCAGGCATGCCGGCGAACAGCTGCGCCGCCTGCTCCAGCCAGGCCGGCACATCGAAGTTTCCGGCCGCAACGACGACGGTCTTTTCTCCCACGTAGTGGGACTGCACATGGCGCACCAGATCCTGCCGCGTGAAGCCTTCGATATTGGCCACCGTGCCGATCACCGGCATGCCCATGGGGTCGTCGCCCCAGATGGCGCGGTCCAGCAGGTCGCCGGCGCTGTCCTCCGGGTCCTCTTCGTACTCGATGGCCTCCTGCCGGATCACCTGCAGCTCCCTTTGCAGCTCATGCTCGGGAAACACGCTGTTCAGCACGATGTCCGCAATCATCCCCAGCAAGGCCTGCGCATGCCAGCCCAGGCCGGTCATGAAATAGCCGGTGATGTCTTTTCCGGTGAAGGCGTTGACCTCCGCGCCCAGCCGCTCCGCATCCAGGTTGATCTCCTGCACGGAACGCGTATGCGTGCCCTTGAACGCCATGTGTTCCAGCACATGGCTGATGCCGTTGCTGGTGGAGGTCTCGTCGCGGGAGCCCACGCGCAGGAACACACCCACGCTGACGCTCTGCAAATGCGGCATGGGCAGCGCCAGCAGCCGCACCCCATTCGCAAGAGTGCGCAAGGCCATGGCAGGCCGCTCCAGTTCGGTTGCCGCCAGGGGCTTTTCTTGAATCATGGGCTATTGTCGTCGCGCTCCAGAGGATGCGCAGGGCAGCCCTCTTCAGCCCTCTTTCATGTGCCTGTGATCAAAGCTGCGGGGAGCTCAGCCGCAGCCCATGCGCCACCGGCAGACAGCAAGGCGGACAAGGTCTCGGACCCTGCGCGTTACCCCACAAACTAGCTGGATCTCTGTCGCCAGGCACGATGGAACCATTTCTCATTTCCATACAAACAAACATGCTGACCATTGATTTCGATGACTTCAAATTCGATATCGTGCCGACTTCTCGTTCCATCGAGGAAGATGGCGTCCCTTATCGGGACTGGTTGACTCTCAATGTAAAAATCACGGACGGTAATTTTTCGCGCAGTGTGACCTGCCCCCTTTAGACGTGCCAATGTTCACTTAGCGAGTCCAAGGTTGTGGAGACTACTTGATCTCCAGTGATTGTCTTGCATCCCCAGCGCGCTGGCGATGCAAGGCAGCGAAGCTGGCCGGCGAGATACGCCCAATGAACTGTGAGGCCGCACCTCGTTGTAGTCGCGCCGCCAGCGGGTTATCTCCTGACGGGCCTGCGCTAGCGTCTCGAACCATTGCTCGTTCAAGCACTCGTCCCTGAACTTGCCGTTGAAGCTCTCGATGTAGGCATTCTGGGTGGGGCATCCGGCATCGTTGAGCGGGTGCCGAACGCCGCATGCCGCTGTCCACGCCATGAAGGCCCGACTGGTGAACTCTGGCCCCTGATCCGTGCAGATGGCCAGCGGGTAGCCGCGGAACTGCGCTGCCTGGTCCAGCAAGCGCACGACGTACTCGCCACCCATGCCGTGGTCCACCGCGATGTCCACACACTCGCGGCTGAAGTCATCGACCACCGTCAGGCACTTGATGCGCCGGCCGTTGGTCAGTGCGTCCATCACGAAGTCTGCGCTCCAGATGTCATTGACGTGCTGGCTGGCAGCCAGGGGCTGGCGCTCGCCAGTGGGGCGTTTGACCTTGCGGCGCTTGCGCACCGACAGGTTGGCCAGCTTGTACAGGCGCCACACGCGTTTGTGGTTCACCTGGTGGCCTTCAAGGCTCAACAGGTCGTGGATGCACCGTAGCCAAAGCGCCGGCGCTCGTGCGCCAACTCGACGATGCGCATGCTTAGGCTGGCCGTGGACTCGTTCATGCTGGGCGGCTCCCGGTAGCTGGTTCTGGACAACCCCGCATAGCGACAGGCGCGGCGCTCGCTGATGGACAGTCCCTGAACCATCCTGGCAGCGGCCTCGCGCCTGGCCTGCGGGGTCAGCGCTTTACCCCGAAGCCCACCTTCAGCGCTTCGATGTGCAGGTGGGCCTCGGCCAGCAGCTTCTTGAGCCTGGCGTTCTCGCTCTCGATCTCGCGTAGCCGCGTGGCCTCGCCGGCCTGCATGCCGCCGAACTTGGCGCGCCACTTATAGAAGGTCGCATCGCTGAAACCGCCCAGGCGACACAGTTCCTTGACCGGCATGCCGCCCTCGGCCTGCTTGAGAAAACCGATGATCTGTTCGTCGGTGAATCTGCTCTTCTTCATGTCCGTTCTTCCTCTGAAAACGGACTCTACTAACCTTCGACTGGTACGCCCTATGGGGAGCAGGTCAGGCGAGCACGCCGTGGCACCATGAAGGGAACAGCAGCCGCCCCCAACTACACCCGGTATTGGCAAGCGCAGCGCGCAGGCCCGGGTCTACGAACCGGGCCGAAGGCGTCGGTGAGATAGACGCCCGCATGGGGGTGAACCCCGACAACGGGTTCGATGCGCAGCACAACAAGGTCAGCGAGTACCTGCGCAATGAGTTTTACTGCACTTCAAGTTGCTGCTGGCGCATGGCTGCTGGCAGCGCGAAGGCGACATCCGCAATTTGGTGGCGAGCGGGCTGGAAGATTTGACGCCGCCTACTAGCGCGGCTCTCGGACGTTGCGAGCGGAGGCCGGGATTTCCACTGAGCGGACTTTCTACGACAACTCCCTCGGCAACGTCTGCTGAAAGAGTTCGTTCAGAGCACCCGCAACGATCCTGAAGCCTTCCGCTCCCCCGAGGAGTTCAGCTAGGGCTGGAACGTCGAGAGTCCCGCTCGCCAGGTGCTCCTCAATCCTCGCGCGCAGTGAATGAGTCGCATAGCCCAGTGCGGCTTCACTGAGGAAACTGATCCCCCGTGGAGCATTCTCGTCCACCGCAATGAAAGCGCCGAAGATCGTATGAACCGGCTCGGGGAAGCTCTTCTCCTGCTGCAAGCCCGTCACGAATTCGACCATCAAATTGAGAACGCGCTGCTGTTGTGTCGCCAGAATCTCATCGAGACGTCTGTCACGCTCGTACCCAGCCAAACTCGGCACAGCCAGCAGTTGCGGCAGCAGCGCCATCGCAGCATCTTTTCGCTCTGTCTCGTCGGCCGCTTTCAAAATTGGTCCCAAGGGATTGGGAACTTGACCAGTAGCAAGCAAACGGATGTATTCCTTGGCCACCTCCCTCGTACTGAGCGACAGGAACAGCCCAGGCTCCCACGACTCCACAATGTCATTAGGAGGACGTCGGGCCATCGGATCAATATGCGTCGTGAAGCGCTCAGCTAGGCTATCCGTGCCAGTGAGTTCACCCAAGTTGACTCCCAGGTGGAGTGCGTCATAGAACGAAATCAGCGCGACCACCCGCCGTCCTTCCTTGTCTGGTGCAATCACCACTGAATGCCCTATGTCGAATGGATTCTTCGAGCGCTGCGCGGCCACCTCGGGTGGCTCCCACCAAACGCGGTCCCCCACAGGCCCGTCGTTCTCGATCAAGTCGCGCGCTGCTGCAAGCGACTGCGAGCGGGCCAGTTCAGGAAATGCGTGGGCAAGAAAGGTCACAGCCAAGTACACGACACCACGCATGAAGGATTCACCACCGAACATCCGCACTGCGCTCAACGGGCGCGCCACGAACTGCGTTTTCACTTCGCTGGGTTTGCCGAGCGTAACCTTGTATCCGGCCCTCTCCTGCTGCGCCGCCCATTGTTGGGCTTGCTCCATATTGGCAAAACGCTGCTGAGATCCTTTACCCACGAGTTCAGGCGTCTTATCGAGGTTGAGTGGAGGCGCGATGTGGGTTGAACTCTTCGATACGAGAAACCGTTCGCCGTCTTGGGCAGCAGCAGGGGCTGGACGAACCTCGTCGTGGCGATCTGGGATCACGCCCAGCTTCGCGTTGAAGATGTCCATGCTCTCCAACAATGCCGCAACATGCCGACCAAATTCGTTGTTGTGCTTGGTGCAATAAATTCCCTTGTTCGTTCGCCGTCCGCCAAATGCGGCAGGAAATGTGTGTTCGCCCGAGCCAGCCGGGCCGCCGCCGAAGATGCAGGTTTTTGCCATAGGTGATGTGAGATAGAAAAATTCGGTGGCGGCCAGCTTGTCCAGCCGCTCTAGTGCGAGGAACCAATCGTTGCCCGCGCTCGAGCGCGGCAAGCTATTTCTGCCCGAGATGGTTCTTGAGCAGGAACCAGCACATGTTCAAGGCAAAGGAACGACCCAGCCTGGTCATCTGGTCTTCGGGAATCCCGACCGGACGGTGGGCACCAGGACTGAGAAACCCGAAGACGCCGGCCAAGCCTCTCTCCTCTTCTTGCGTAATTTCTCCACTGTTGCGCAAGAAGGTCAGCACCTCGCCCCACTTGGCAGGGTTATAGCCAGGCGCAGGCACGAGAGCTGCAGCCACATCAGCGGCGACATCCGCGGCGAGCGTTTCAAGTGCGACACGCGCGTTCACAAGCGCAGCGTTGTAGTCGGGCGGCAGCGTGCGGAAGGCATGGGCCGAATCGGCGATCTTGGCAACAATCTCGGTTGCCCGAGGCACACCAGAATTCTGCAACGCAACGACCAAATCGTCCTCCAAAGGCGAGGCATCCTCGATCGACGGGTCGATTTGTATCAGCTTAGCGTTCTGCACCGCATAACCATCCAGCAGCATGCACTGTGTCAGGTCGTGCCAGCGTTCCTTGAATCGATATTTCGGGCTCACTCTGATTTGCAGGTCACCCTGCGTGGCCACTATTTCGGCAAGGACCAACATCAACGTGCGATCGTCCAGATCTCGCACGATGTTGAGCAGTTCGAACAACAAGTGCCCCCGCGAGAGCGCGAGGTGCTGAACCCCGTACTTGCTGAGCATCACGATGGAGACGGCAGGCTCCTGTATTTCTAGGAACTGCGCAAGCGAATGACGTGTTCTCGATCCAATCATTTAAGTGATTCCTCCTCGGCTTGACTGCCTCTCTAGCCATAAGTCAACTAGTGCCTGGCTTCAGTACCGTCGATCCCATACAAGCGGGTACCTTCAACGACAGAACGCCAAGCAGCACGTTCGGGATATTGGAGACTTGCATCCTGGAGCCGCGCAGTCGCATGAGACTTGAAGTCAGCCAGAGGACAATACACCTCGTGCAAGGATACGTCCCGAGGCAGGCTGTATGAGTTCCCCTTCGACGAGTCCCAACCTCCCCCAAGGTAGTACAGAGCAAACTGGTCCAAGGTGGAATCCGATGCTCTGAGAACACCGAAGAGCGCGGGACACTCTTGGGGAGCGACCCTTGCCATCGTCCACAAGATGAATCCTGCGTGATTCATCTTCAACAGCTTCTCAAGTCTTGCCGCTTCCAGGACGTTCTCAGAAAAGGTCCGAAGGACTTTGCCTCTGTCTTTCGCTAGCAGTTCAATGCCATCGGAGTATCGATCTCGGCCCGCTACATAGCTCCGAGTCACGACCTCTGCAGCGCATGAGATCGCTACCGAATCCGTAGCAATCAATTTCGAGATTGCCGGAATACGCTCCTTATCCGTCGCCCCAGCCAGCAGACTCACGGCACGCAACGCCATGTCTTCAATCCGAAGTCGGAGTGCACGTCTGTTTGACGTGGCGCGGTCTACGAACAACGGCTTCTCCACCAACCTCGCAATTGACACACAGAGCTCATCGAGATCAGTGATCCCTTCTCCCCGCAGCGATTCGCCAACCTCTCCAAGCAGATCGATAAACTCATCACAGTTCTCACTTGCAAGCCCTGCCACCACCGACTCCCGCTGAGCAGGGTCCTGAAGATACTGCCGGGCAGCTTTGATGCTGACATCTCCGTCCGTCACGCTGAGCTGCAGCGCGATGGCCAACTTTGCAGGATGAGAAATGTTGCCCTCTACATAAGTGCCCTTCCCGAGCGAGAAGCTGTCATCAGCACTGGCTACTCCGGGGAAGAGAAAATGCACCACCCTTTTTGCGGCGCTCGCCGCCCCTGAGATTTCAAAGGCCATCTGCCGCTCTTCCGCCCCCTCTTTGATCACCTCTTCTGGCTTCTTCAAGATAGTGACGTCATCAGGCAACGCGCCCACGAAGAGACGGGGCTTCTTCCGGAGCAGGTCGAACACGGCCGGGGCCTTTACAGAGAGAGCCGCCAGTCCAAGAATGTCAGCAAAGACGATCTCGTCTCGCAGCAATGGCTCCATCATCCGCACTGCGTTGAATACACGTGCAACGTCCCGTGGCTGCTCCAGGAGATCACGCAAGCCCGAGTGGTACAGGGATCCCAGTCGATCGTCTTGATTGCGAAAGCGCTGGCGCAGTGCTTCCGGATCGAGTCCGTCCAGAGCGTCCTCGATCAGCTTTCTTCGCGCGACCAATGAAAGACTCGGAAGCGGCATTCTCACTTGGACGATCTTGTCCAGATAGCTCGCGGCCTGAGGAACGCCCAACCTCTCAAGGGCGCCGCTGACATACACCGAATCCCATGCGACCACGTAGCCTAGACGAGGCAATCCGCCCACAGCTTTGATGATTCGGACCATCTCGAACACTTCCAGCGGGAACAGTCGGTCTATGTCATCGATGAAGACGATGATCGGGCGATCGAATTTCCGAAGCGCCTCCTCCACTCGCAGCTTGTAAGCCTCGATATCTGGGGTTTTGTACTCGGAGACAGCGCCAGTTGCCTCGCCAGCTGCCTCGACGACAGACTTGATCATGGAAGCCCAGGGTTCCGCACCCGGGATCAGTTTGACCAGGTCGAAAACTTTGGCGTAGGCCTTGATCTCCTTCGCAACCTTCTTGCCATCACGGCTGTGATCATTCAATCTGACAGCGCTGGCGATTCTGGAGAGGAAATGGCGTAGCAACGCATCCTTGTCGCCGACAAGCCACGGATTGAAGTGGACGATCAACGGTGAAGCCAATTCCTCGTCCTCTAACAGCAGTGCCTCGATCATTGCCAGCGCGGAAGTTTTCCCACTTCCCCAGGCTCCTTCAATGGAGACAACCAAGCCCGCAGACGAAGGCACCTTACGCAGGGCCGCCGCAGCAATCCCTGCATATCCTTTGCGCGACAACTTGTCCCGCTGAAGGGCAGAGTCGGATTTCAGCGGAACGTCATAGTCAATATCTGAAGCGTGCTGCATGACTGCGTGCTCACTCTGGGAAGTCTTCTTACCCATCAATGCTCCTCGTCTGATAGCCAAGATGTTGTTGTCGATTGATCTCAATGACTCGAATCGTTGATTTGATTATTGTGCGGGATGGTCCGGCAGCTGAGGCGTGTTAGCACATTGGCAGCGAGCGTGGCCGGTTCAGCAAGCAGGATTCGGGCCGACACCGAACCTCTATACAAGCTTGGACGAACGTTTCGGCCCCAGATTCAAGATGAAATCCACTTGTTGGCTGCCGTTCCTCGATTCAAAGGCGAGCGAAATCAGGGGGTAAGCAATACCACTGTCACAAGCCCTCCGATAATGAATTCGCAGGAAAGAGGAGGCGATCGTGAACATCTCTGATCGAGTCATGGTTCTGGCATCCGCGACCGAAGCGCGCTACGAAGAGCGCGTCGGCATCCGCGAAAAGCGCCTGAAAGAAGCCAACAAAGGCAACATCTGGGCCGCAGACGATCCCGAGCGGGTGGCCAAGCGCCTCGCCCACGTGCGCACCACCGAAGGTGCCATGGTTGCTCCTGCAACCATGCTCAGGGAACTCGCGCCCTCTCCAGATCACGCAGACACCGAAACCCTGGTCGCGCAACTAGCGCAGGAACGGGCCATCGGCCGCGACGACCTCGTCACACCCCAGTTCCTTCAGCTGGCGCTCGCGGCCTCCCGCTGCGTGGGCCGCATCACCGTGCGTGGCGCAAGCGGTGCCCTGCTCGGCTACGGCACGGGCATGCTCGTCGGCCCCGGCATTCTTCTGACGAACCACCATGTGCTCGAGCGGGCCGCAGATGCGGTCCAAAGCGAAGTGACCTTCGGCTTCGAGACGAACACGACCTTGCCGTCCGAGGAGCGCGTCTTCCGCCTCGTGCCGCAAAAGCTCTTCATCACCGACGAGGCGCTGGATTTCACCTTCGTGGCGGTTTCGCCAGCGGACACTCGCGGACAGCCTGGCGCCGACCTGGGCTATATCTGCCTCAACCCGCAGGAAGGCAAGGCCATCAACGGCGAGTTCGTGAACGTGATCCAGCACCCCAACGGCGGGCCCAAGATGTTCGCGCTGCGCGAGAACCGCATCGTGGACGTGCTCACGAACTACCTACAGTATGTGGCCGACACCGCGCCGGGATCTTCGGGCGCACCGGTCTTCAACGACCAGTTCGAGATGGTCGCGCTGCACCACTCGGGTGTCCCGGAGCGCGACGCGCAGGGCCGCATTCTCAACCGCGATGGCCAGCCATGGACCAGCGACCAGGGCGAAGCCCGCGTGCATTGGAAGTCCAACGAGGGCGTGCGCGTGTCGGTTCTCGTCGAGCGCGCCAAGGGGCTCGCCAGAACCAGCGAAGAGCAGGCTCAGCTTGCCCAGGCATTCGACCTGTCGCGCGCCATCCCCCAACTGGAAGCGGCAGGTCCGTCACGGCAGGTGGCCGGTGACGTTGCGAGCGCCGCGCGCCAGCCCGCGATCGAGGGCGACGTGGCGACCTGGACCATTCCGCTGTCCGTGAGCGTGCGCCTCGGCGGGCTGTCCGGCCAAGCCGTCCCGTCAGGCGGCGCTGCCATATCGGCCGAGCCCCCCGCCCTGCCCTCACCGCCCGCCCCCGTGACACCGAAGACATCGCCTGAGCTGATGCGCGCCGTCGGCCGTGCGCGCGACGCATTCCGGACGATCCCAGGCCTGCTCCGCATCCGTGCCGGATGGCAGTTCACCGACGGCTGGATCACCGATCAGGCCGCGATCGTCGCAATCGTCGAGGAGAAGAAGACCACCGCCACGCTGGGCGAACAAGGCATACCCAAGCTGCCGGCGACCTTCGAGGGCTTCCCCGTGGATGTGCGCCAGGCCAGCGCCGAGGAACTCTACGAACTGAGCCGCCTGGACGGCGGCGCCGTGTTCACGGAGCGCACGGCAAACCCCGTCTACCAGAAGCCACCGAACCTCTCGCTGCCCCGGGTGAGGGAGCGCATGAAGGTCCTGGTGCACGTGAGCCCCGAGCAGGGCTGGCCCGTGCTCGACGCCTTCCTGCAGCAGACGAACACGAAGCTCACGGTGGGGATGTATGACTTCGGCGCGCCGCACATCGTCGACGCGATTGCGACCCGGCTCGAAGCAAAGAGCGCCAAGCTGGAACTGGTGATTCAGTACGGTTCCTCGGTGGGGACGGGCACCAAGGCTGGAGACACGGACGACGCTGAGACCGTGAGAACCCTCAAAGGTGCCCTAGGCAACAACTTCGAGATGCAATGGGCCAACGTCGGCCAGAGCGGTTCGCTCTGGGCCTCGGCCTTCCACATCAAGGTGGCTGTCCGCGACTCCCGGGCGTTCTGGCTTTCGAGCGGCAATTGGCAGAGCTCCAACCAGCCGCCCGATGCGCCGCCCGCCGACCAGGCTGGCGCCAAGGCGCTCCTCACGAACTACAACCGCGAGTGGCACGTCGTGATCGACAACCCAACGCTCGCCGGCATCTTCGAGTCCTACCTCCAGTACGACTTCGAGCAGTCGAGCGGCTTCGTGCCCAAGGGCGCTGAGCAGGCCTACGAACTCCTGCCGCCGCTGGAGCCCGATCCACGCGAGGCAGCTGCCGAGATCAGGACCTTCACCCCCCTGGAGATCGACCGCGAAGTGGATGTGCAGCCGGTGCTCACGCCCGACAACTACGTTCAGGTGGTGCTCCCGTTGATCGAGGGTGCGAGGTCGCGGATCTACCTGCAGAACCAGTACATCAACGAATCGCTGGATCCACGGGCCGAACAGACCTACATCCCGCTGCTGGAGGCCATCGCTCGCAAGCAGCAGGAGGGACTGGACGTGCGCATCATCCTGCGCGCCGAGAACGGCGTGGAGGCGCGCCACATCGAGTTCATGAAGACCCACGGCATCGACATGGGCCGCGTGCGCTGGCGCAACCGCACGCACACCAAGGGCATCATCGTCGACTCGACCAGCGTGCTGCTCGGGAGCCACAACTGGTCCTACGACGGCACCGTGCTGAACCGCGACGCCAGCCTGCTCTTCTACGACGCCGAGATCGCACGCTACCTGGAGGGCATCTTCATCTATGACTGGGAGAACTGGTCGAAGACCAAGGTCTACATCCGTCCCGGCAAACCCAAGATACAGGAGATCGCCTCCCCCGAGGAGCTAGCCGCGCTGCGGGCAACCGTCGACCAGGGAGAGGTTAGGGCCCGCCGGCTTTTCCATCCGGACGATTGAGCGCCATCGTCTGGGACAAGGCGCTCCTCAATGCCCGGGGTGCCAAGAGGAACGCTCAACGCGCAAGCGATCAGTCTCGCAGCTTGACGAGCGCCTGCCGCTTGCCCATCTTGAGCACAGCCCGAATCTTCTCGATCTGCGCCGCTCGCGGCATCGCCTTCCCGCTCTCCCACCGGGCCACGGAAAGCGTCGAGGACTCCAGCAGCGCCCCCATGGACTGCTGCGAGAGGCCCAACTGCTCCCGCTTGGCAGCCAGCACTTCGGCCTTGAACTGGAATCGGCGTCCCCGGCGTATCGGAGCCTCGGCGTCCTGAGCCTGCGCTGTGGCCGGAGCCGCCTGACGGGCTGCGGCCTTGTGCAGCCCCTTCACCTGCGACACCAGGTCCTTCACATCCTGCTTGAGCGCCGCGATCTCGGAGCGCTGCGCCATGACAGTCTTGCGCAGGCTGCCCAGTTCGCCCTTGATCTCCTTGCGCGCCATGCGCAGGACTTCGGCTCGGAATGCGTCGGAGAAAGCTGTCATCGTTTCGATCCAATCTATGGATGGTGTGGAGCGTAGCGGGCCCCAACAAAAAACCGCCCGAGGCCGATGCACACGGGCGGTTTGCAGCGAGGCCCTGCGTTTACTTGCCGGCCTTCTCGGCCTTGCGCTTGGCGGCCTCGGGATCCACCACGGCCTTGAACTTCGCACCGGCCACGAACTTAGGCACCGTGGCTGCGGGGATCTTCAGTGACGCGCCCGTGGCGGGGTTCTTGCCGGTGCGTGCGGCGCGCTTGGCGGACTTGAACGTGCCGAAACCGACCAGTTGCACCGCATCGCCCTTCTTCACGGTGGTCTGGATGGTTTCGATCAGCGTGTCGAGCACAGCGTTCGCAGCCGTCTTGGACAGGTCGTTCTTGGAGGCGAGGATTTCGACGAGTTCGGCGCGGTTCATAGCAGCAAAGTGAAATGGCTAAAAGGACCAGTTTATCTCCAAGGCATTACGCTATCCCCTTCAAGAACACATAGGAGAGGCATCGGCATGAGAAGCAATGCGCTGTATTCCCCCAATATAGAGTTGCCGCGCGATGCGTGGACAACCAGAGCGCTTCTCTATTGGGACAGACTGTCGTCCATTGTTCCCCTCGATCACATGCATCGCCCCGACCAGATGAGCGAGCACATGCGGAGACTGCTTGGTGAAGGCCTAGTGGAGCCACTGAGCCCCGGCCCATTCGTGCGCGACATACCCAGGTTTGACGACTGCTTTATCGATCTGGTGGAACACCGCCACTTGAAGAAACATCCCTCTGCAAAGAGAGACACTCCCCCCGCCCAAATCGTACTCATTCATGCAGAAAAGCTCGGTCGCATACCCGACTTCTTGGTCGAAGTGGGGCTCGCCAGACAAGTCCACTGGGCCTGGTATGAGGTAGAAGAAGCGGTCGCCAATCAGTTCATGTCCTATTTGGCGATGTGTCTGGGAGCGATACCCGAAGTCAATGCTGCTCCCGTGACAGACAAGATGGTCTTCGCTTCGCTGCTGCGCCCGCGCGCGCGCCAGATGGCCGGTCAAGTCTTGCACAAGCACAAGGCTCGGGAGGTGGTGCTCCGATCCCTGTTGCCAACGCCCGCTGAGCCAGTGGATATCGACCAACTATTGCTGTTCAAGCAGCGCCATGGTCATCTGCTTCCGCCGCTGCGCGCAAAGGTAGAGGCCCATTGCACGCGCGTGGCGGTGCTTCCGGACCCAGAAGACCGCATCGAGGCCAACGAAGCCTTTCTTCAAGACTGCCAGCAGCAGATCACCGAGATCGAAGCGGTCATGCGAACGAGTTTCGGCAAGATCGTGCTGGGAGCGCTCACGCCGCTGTTTGGGTCAGGACTCTCCCTGCATTCGACGGACCCGGGGAATCCGGTGGCCTATGCGGGCGCCGCGCTGTCCCTTTCAGGTGCAGCCTACCAGGCCTTGGCGAGCATTCATGGCAGTCGAGCCGCCGTAGCAAACCGGCCGCTTGCCTATGTCGCCCATGCGAGAGCGGCGCTCCTGCCGCGCCCTTCATCCTCACCCCAATAGAACGATGCTCAAAACCGAGTCCCTGGACCCTCTGTTCTCGCTGCTGGAGGAGATGACACTTGTCCAACGCGAAGACGGCGCGTTTCAGCCTTCTGCGCGAATGCGCCGCCTGGAGAGTGCGACGCTCTACGGCTACTTGGGCGCCATGGCCCTCCTGGTGATCGCTGCCTGGGTGCAGCGCGCATGGCCCTCGCAATCAGTCGCCACAAGTATCTGGCCGCTCTACGTGGTAGTGCTACTGTGCGCCCTGGCCTATCTGCTGACTAGCGCCTTCAATGCGGGCCATGTGCTCTGGCGCCATCGCAAGCAACGCTTTCCCGGACTGCTTGCCCGTATCAAGCTCGATATCCAGGCCGATGCAAACTTCCTGACCCAATTACACGGTTACGACAAGGCCACGCTGGAGTACGCGCAGTTGCAGTACCGCCACCGCTGGAATATCTTCGACGGCAGGGTCGGGTTGCTCACTGGGGACTTGCGCAAGCTTGGCCTGTTCCCTGCATTGACGGCTTCGGCCATGGCTGCATCGACACTGCTGAAGAACGACAGCAACATTTATCTGTGGATGCCGTTGATCCTGACCGCGTGTTTCTACCTCGTGGCATTCCATGCCCATGGTCGGCGTGAGCGACCTCAGCAGGTCGTCGATCTGCTCGACTACGCCATCGACCACGCGGAGGCTAAAGCCGCATCCCCTCCCGAGGCTCCCAGGACAACTGGACACACCCGGATCAAAGCAGCCCGCGCTCCACGGACGACAGCCCGGCCGCGAGCGGACAACCGAACACATCTGCAGTTGCCAGCAGGTTCTTGAGCGCCTGCGTCGCCCATGTCTCTAAACTATGGACACAAGAAGGAGGCACCAATGGACGACGAGGCGGAGATACATCGGAAAAAAATTCCCGGCAAAACCTACATCAGCCCTGCGGTAGCGACAGCCGAGGGCCCGCTCCGCATTGCCTCCAAGGTCATCGACTCAGAGGGCTTGCACTACGCCAAGGTCAAGCAGGAAGTGGTGCTACGCCACACACAGAAGGGCCGAACGGAGATCATCGCGAAGTTCCTGGAGAGCGACAGAGACCTACGCGTCGTGACGCTGCAGGCCTTCAACGGCTCCACGGGCGTTCCGCACAACACGCACTTCTCCTTCATCGGCAATGAGATCCCCACATTGCTGCGCTTCTTCCAAGATATCGCAGCCGTGGAATTCAATGGCCCGCAGAAAGTCAACATCACGGACTCAGAGCTTCGCCGGTTGGTACTTTCCAAAGAGCAAGCTGCGAACCTCGTGCATGACAACCAGGAGGTATTTGCCGAAGTCGTTCAGGCGGAGCTGACAAAAGAGGATGTAGTCACGCTTGGCTACCGCAAGAAGCAGTTGGCCATCTTCCAGCGGTTGCTGGAGGATGCTGGTTACTTCGACCAGGTGAAGCAGGCCAAGCACGCCCACGGCGATGAAGCCTTGTGGCAGATGTTCTTCGAGAAGAACCAATGGGTGTTCGGCTACGGCCTGAGCTATTTTTTCGTCACCGGCTTCGACGACCGTAAGCTGGAACAGGTAGTGCAGGGGCACGATCTGTTGAGCCATGGCAAGCGTGCCGATGGCTTGATGAAGACCCGCGGCATTATCAACGCTCTGTGCTTTGTGGAGATCAAGAAGCACAACACACCACTGCTGGATGCGTCGGCCTATCGTTCTGGCTGCTGGGCCCCCTCTTCCGAACTGGCCGGTGCTGTGGCTCAAGTTCAAGGTACTGTCGCGGCTGCAATGCAGAGGCTGTACGGGTTGATCCAGCCCAACGACAAGGACGGCAATCCGACCGGGGAATCCGTCTTCAACTTCAGGCCACGCGCCTTCATCGTCGCGGGCTCCCTGAGCGAATTCGTCTCGGAGCATGGCGTGAACACCGACAAGATGCGCTCCTTCGAGCTGTATCGCAACAGCATCGCAGGCATCGACATCATGACCTTCGACGAACTCTACGAGCGCAGCAAGTTCATCGTTGAGGCCGCTGCCATGCCAACCTCATCGAGCTAGAGCAGCACAAGCCGTCACAAGACCAATGACCGCCTCCAGAGCCTAAGCGTACGGACCCGATCGGTTTGGAGGTGTTCTGTTGGAAGCGCAATCTCCGGCCCCGTCGGAACACTGGAGGCCTGGATTCCGCAAAGATTCACTGCGCAGCGAATATCGCCATCAAAGCGAATACGCGCATTGGAATCCGATCGGTCACGCTCTACTCCGGGCTGCGCCTCAGCAGGTTGTACCAATCGTTCGCGATAGCCACCATGAGCGACAACGCATCCGCCTACGGTCACCGCCATGTCGACACCCTTGCCGCAATCCCCGGACAGACATTTACCCCTCCCAGCCCCAAGCACGACGGGTTATGACGAAGTACCCCAGTTCCTCTCGAAGCCACCCTTGCCATTTCGCAGAACCATCCGCCGTCACGAGCTGCGCCAGATCGTCCCTCTGGCTGAAACAACAATCTACGAGATGGAGCAGCGCGGCGAATTTCCGCGACGCTTCAGGCTCACCGCCCGCTGTGTCGTCTGGGACCTAGAAGAGGTCGAGAGCTGGATCGAGGCAAAAAAGGAAGCTTCGCGATCAGCAAACACCAGCGCACACCCTGGCCCTGACGTCAGGCTCCGCCAATATCGCCCCGTAAGATGACCATCTTCCCTCCACGACATCGTCTGGCATGCCGTCATGTGTCAGGGCTTTTGGGTGAATCCATGGATCCGAAATTGAGGCGTATCTGGGGTTCAAGGGCATGTACCTCGATGATGAGATGACGGCAGATCGCATTGAGCGAGTCCAAAGTCCGGTCCGCCATCTGGCCAAACACGAAGATGTTCGTCATGAGTATCCCCTTCAGCGCGGCCCCGCCCGTGGATGCCACGGGATACCGAAATGAATACGAGCCAGGGTCGACGCGATCCAGATCGGACAGGAACTGCAGCTCATCCTCGTCAATGACTCGCAGGGCAAGAGGAAGCCTGTCTCTCATGGCGGTAAGGACGGGTTGTGCCATGCTCAGCAGCTTCATGAGCGAATGCTCTCTCCACAGCCTTGGCAATACCCACCGAAGCTCCTGGTCATCGACACTGAGCTTGGCCAAGCGATACACCATCGCCTTCAGGTAGAGCTCGATCGCGTGGCGAAAGAGAAAGATGACCGGACAAGCACCATAGTCAATATCACCGACGCCCCTGCGCTCGTAATCGGCGATCAAACAATGTGCTGCGTTCCGGTAACTCACCGCATAGGAAACCACATCGCTCGGCGCATGCTTGCTCCAGTTCAGCAGGGTATTCCCATACGTCCCGCGAGGTGCGGAGTAGAACTCTTCAGTCGTCATGATGTCGAGCAAAAGGTAAGACGGGGCGCGACAAGAGCAATGATGCAGTCATCTGATGTGCGCCCTGCTTGATACGTCACAACTTGCGCAGATTTTCATGGCTGCCGAATGCGGCGCTCGCGCTTGGCGAGCTTCGACAACAAGTAGGCAGACACCGTGCCCACGACCTCGATGGCGGCCTTCGCTTCCTCATCAGCGAGTGTCGGCAGCCACGGCCGGCCATGGCCAGAGCCCTGCTTGTTGCGAACCCGATTGACACCCAAGGCCGAAAGGAAGAGCCCTCGCTCCATCGACTTGACCGCCGGCTCGCCAGGCTGCTCGGGCATTTCGGGGACGGCGAGGTCGAGGGCTACGAAAGCCATGCCGAGCAGTGCCTGGAAGTTGGCGCCGCTGGGATATCTTCCTTGCAGCGTATCGAGGACATGGGCGGCCGTGGCCTCCATCAAGTCTTTTCCGGTGCCCGTGATCAGGGCAGCATCCTCGGCGCCCTTTTGTGCTCGTCGGGCGTAGGCGGCGAGCGCATCAGTTAGCGCGATGCCGTGCAAAGAGGAGAGCACCTTGGGAGAAAGCGTGCCGTCGTCGGTCAAAACAAAACCTTCCGCGTCGAAGGCTGCCTTTGCGTTGTCAATCGCTTCGCGACCCACATAGTTGGTGGACGCCTCTCGGAATCCGCCGCATGCGCGCACCTTCGCGAGCAAGCCTGAAGCGAACCGGCTTGCTGCCACCGGGTTTGAGTCCATAACCGCGTAGAGGACAGCTCGAACGCGCTTCGCCTTTCCAATTAGCTGTCCCTGCTGCTTGGGGTCGTGCTCTGCAAGGCCCGACTGATTGACGTGAAATTCGATGTCGGCATGCGAAGGCTCTCGATAAACGCCGTTGTTGTTCGAATCGTCTACGAGTTGCATGAGTGCGTGGGCGATCGTGTCAGTCACCGGGATGTGAGACATTTTTCTTTCCTTTTTTGGAGGGTGCAGCCTGGGTCATCCGTTCACTCTCACGTTTGAGCAGAATGCATAGTCCCATATTGCCCGATGGCGCTGACTTGTCGGAACCACAAGAAGAGAGGTTGAACAATGCAACAGGATCACACGCACCCGATGACCGACGCCGTTCTGACCGCAACGCTTGAGAAGTACAAGGCTGTCGTTGTTCACTTTTCGCACCTGCGAACATGCGCGAAGGTGGAGTATTTCCCGATGACCTGCAACAGGCCATCAACAACAAGGACAAATGGCCTCTATCATGTTCGGTCCTGTGGCCCGGACACACCATGCAGCCCTGCGGCAGCGTTGGCGTAGTGTTCAGGCCAACTGCTGCCTCCGTTCTATCCGTTTCTAACACCGACGCGGGCTCCTTCTCAGCGCCGGACGGTACCGATCATTCCGGAGGGAAGCCGCTAAGCATGGACACCCTTGAGGAAACTTTTCAAGTCGCAGGCCCATACAACGAGTGGCGCGTCCGCAGCGCAGAAGTGATCGGCATCTTTGTCCACAACATCCACTATGTGGAAGCGAAGAAGGAGCTACAGATCCCAGGTCTGCCTGATGGAGAGATATTGAATGCGATCGGCGTGACGCGCATTGAGCTTGCGGAGGTGTTCGCCGCATTCGAGCCCTTGCAGGTCTTCACGATGACGCCTTCAGGATTGGCTCGAGTAGCCCGACCTTAGCCTCCCGTGCGACCGCTCCTGGGATCCGACGATAAATGCTGTAGCGAGCGCTGCATTGCGTGCATCCTCAACTGCTGCGGCTTAAACACTCTCGCGAGCGCCAGCAGGCAGTTCATTTTTCATGCATTTTGATCACTCATAGTGCTCAAAGTGCAGTTTCCATAAACCGACAAGATCTAACGCCTCGCTGGCAAGGACTACGGCAGGTTGCTCCCCGCCGAAGTAGCGCAGATCGAGCAGCGCAAGCGCCCTCTCACGACGGCGCATTAAAAGCGAACGTCCTGCACTGAAAAACCGCCCTGTTCGGGCGGGTTCGAGTGCTGTATAGGGCCGGACAGCGCCGCTTATCCAACCAAGGCTTCCAACTCCTTGGATGCCGAGCGCGGCAGCCGCCGCCCCTCTTTCGCCACGTTGACCAGCAAGGCCACCCGCGCCACGTCAAAAACATCCTTGGCCAGCGCGTAGCTGCCCTTGGCCTGCAACCAGGCCAGCACGTCCGCTAGGTGCCAGATCGACGCACTCCCCTCATGCACGGGCGCCGGAAAGCTACTCGGATGGGCCAGCATCAGCTTGCGCATGTTCTGGCGCGACACACCCACGATGTCAGCCACGTCGGTCAGCCCCACCAGATCCGGCGCCACCTCGATCAGCCGGGCCGAAGGCACGGCGCGGCGCACGTCGGTCAGCGCACTGCGTACCGCCTCGTCCGCATCAACGGCTTCACGGGTGAACTCCAGCACCAGGCGCCCCGGCTGCCCGATGCCGACCAGGGCATCGTCGCAACCGGCTTCGCCCAAGCGCTCGACCAGCGCATCGGCGTCGCGGTCCTCGTCCGCAAGCTGATATTTCAAGGTGAACGTATATTCCATCGCGCTACTCCTGGGCACCGTCGTCAGCCTCGCGCTGCTGGCGGTGCGTGGTGCAGTTGTCCACGACGCGCCACAAGGCGCGGGCGTGGTTGCCGGGGTTCTTCGGCGTGCTCCAGACACTGGTGATGCAGAACTCGCCGCAGCGACATTCCTCATCGTTGTATGGGCAGTAAATTCGCCCCCAGGCATGACTGCCGCCGACTTCGACGCGCCAGCCCTGCCCTTCGGCGTGCCTGAGAGCTTCCTCGACCTCTTTCTTCGGATGAGGGGAACGAGCCATCAGTGGTCTCCAGTATGGGGATAATCATCAAGGTTGTCAAGCGACAACCTTGGCACCGTTTCAGGCTGTCGCGCTCAACGTCGGCACTACCACGTTCTCCGGCATCAGCTTCGGCACGTAGGTCTGCCCGTCGATCCAGGCGTCGACCAAGTTGGCCCACTCCTGCAGCATGTGCCGCCGCTGTTCGGCGTACTCGGCCTTGTTGTAGATCGAGCGTGAGGAACGCCCATCCTCGTGCGCCAGACACTTCTCGATCCAATCCCGGTTGAAGCCGATTTCGTTCAGCAGCGTCGAGCCAGTGCGGCGCAGATCGTGGACGGTGAACGGCTCCAACGGCAGGCCCGCAGCCTTCGCGCGCTCCGCGACGATCTGCGTGACCCGGTTCAAGGTCGCGTTCGACATGCAGCGGTTGGAGTCATACCGTGACGGCAGCACGAACTTGGAACCTGCTGCGCAAGTGTGCAGCGCCACGAAGATGTCCAGCGCCTAGCGCGACAGATAGACCACGTGCGGGTTGCGCCCCTTCATGCGCTGCTTCGGGATCGTCCAGGTCGCATGCTCGAAATCGACCTCATCCCAGGTGGCCTGGATCAGCTCGCTCTTGCGTACCAGGGTCAGCAGGATCATGCGCAGCGCCAGCCGGATGGTCGGATAGGTCGCCACCGACTCCATCTGCCGCACCATCAACCGGATCTCCAACGGCGACAGGGCGCGATCCTTCGGCACGAAGGTCGCGATCGACGCTGCGCCCACATCCTCTGCCGGGTTGTCCACCTTCTCACCGTGCAGGATGGCGAAGGCATAGACCTGCTTCACGATGGCGCGGACGTGCACCGCCGTGGCGGGCGCCCCGCGTGCCTTCACCTTGTTGCAGAGGGCGCGCAGGTCATCAGCGGTGATTTCGTTGAGCTGCCGGTTCTGAAAGGCCGGCAGGATGTCCCGATCGACGATGCTCTTGCGCATCGCCTTGGTGCTGTCGGCCATTCGAGCTCCGGCCAGCCACTTCTCGGTCACGTCGCCAAATGTCTTGGCAGCGGTCAACCGACGCTTCTCACGCTGCTTCTCCAGCGCGGGGGACTTGCCCTGCGCGACGGCCTTCTTGGCGTCGATCAGCTTCTCGCGGGCCATCGCCAGCGAAATGCCCGCCGGCCCATAGCGGCCAATGGTCAGAGTCTAACGGCGGCCGTTGAGACGGTAATCGTAGCGGAAGGTGACGGTACCAGTGGGTGATACCGTCACGTACATCCCATCCCGATCGGAAGCCTTATAAGTCAATGACTTAGGCTTCAAATTGCGCAGTGCGGTGTCGGTAAGCATCGAGGTTTTCCTCCTGTTTCGTGACGGCTTTTACCGTCAGGGGTCAGGAGAGCTGCTGATGCCGGGAAAGCCGCATGAAACAAGCTTTCCCGAGGAGACCTTTACCGTCAAAGACAGCTTTGGTCTGAATAGTGAACGGGACGGTCTTAATCCGGCCCTCGGTTCTTACCGCCAGTTCCACCGCCAACCTGTTTTGCTGGCCGGCGATAGCTACCGATAGCTTCCGTGACGTATCTTATTTTAAATCAACACGTTACAGTAAATTTTCGATAACCTGCGATAGTCCCCGAAGGACGTATTTTCACTCCCACTCGATCGTCGCCGGCGGCTTGGTCGAAACGTCGTAGGTCACCCGGTTGATGCCGCGCACTTCATTGATGATTCGGCCAGACACCTTCTTGAGCAGGCCGTAAGGCAGCTCGGCCCAGTCGGCGGTCATGAAGTCGCTGGTCTGCACAGCGCGCAGGGCCACGACGTAGTCGTAGGTGCGGCCGTCGCCCATGACGCCCACGCTCTTGACGGGCAGGAAGACGGTGAAGGCCTGGCTGGTGAGGTCGTACCAGTTCTTGCCGGTGGCTTCGTCGGTCCAGTTGCGCAGTTCCTCGATGAAGATGGCGTCGGCGCGGCGCAGCAGGTCGGCGTATTCCTTCTTGACTTCACCCAGGATGCGCACGCCCAGGCCCGGGCCCGGGAAGGGGTGGCGGTAGACCATTTCACGCGGCAGGCCCAGGGCCACGCCGAGTTCGCGCACTTCGTCCTTGAACAGGTCGCGCAGGGGCTCGAGCAGCTTCAGGCCGAGCTGCTCGGGCAGGCCGCCGACGTTGTGGTGGCTCTTGATGGTGACGGCCTTCTTGCTCTTGGCTCCGCCCGACTCGATGACGTCGGGGTAGATGGTGCCCTGGGCCAGGAAGGTGGCGCCCTTGTGGCCACCGTCGCCCGCCTTGAGCTTGGCGGCCTCGGCCTTGAACACGTCCACGAACAGGCCGCCGATGATCTTGCGCTTGGCCTCGGGTTCGCTGACGCCGGCCAGCTTGCCCAGGAACAGGTCGCTGGCGTCCACGCGGATGACCTTGGCGTGCAGCTTGCCCTCGAACATTTCCATGACCATGTCGCCTTCGTTCAGGCGCAGCAGGCCGTGGTCCACGAAGACGCAGGTCAGCTGGTCGCGGATGGCGCGGTGGATCAGGGCCGCGGCCACGGACGAATCCACGCCGCCCGACAGGCCGAGGATGACTTCCTCGTCACCCACCTGCTCGCGGATCTTGGCGACGGCTTCCTCGATGTAGTCGCCCATGATCCAGTCGGCGTTGGCCGCACAGATCTCGCGCACGAAGCGGTTGAGCAGGGCCGCGCCCTGCACGGTGTGCGTGACTTCGGGGTGGAACTGGACGGCGTAGAAGCGGCGCGCCTCGTCGGCCATGCCGGCGATGGGGCAGGACGGCGTGGAGGCCATGACCTTGAAGCCCGGGGGCAGCTCGGTGACCTTGTCGCCGTGGCTCATCCAGACCTTGAGCATGCCGTGGCCTTCGGCCGTGGCGAAGTCCTCGATGCCCTTGAGCAGTTCGGTGTGGCCATGGGCGCGCACTTCGGCGTAGCCGAATTCGCGGGTGTGCGAGCCTTCGACCTTGCCGCCCAGCTGGGTGGCCATGGTCTGCATGCCGTAGCAGATGCCCAGCACGGGAATGCCCAGCTCGAACACGGCATCGGGGGCGCGGTCGTCCACTTCGTAGACGCTGGCGTGGCTGCCCGACAGGATCACGCCCTTCAAGCGGCCGTCGGCGGCGAATTCGCGCACCCAGTCGCTGCTGACGTCGCAGGGGTGGACTTCGCAGTAGACATGGGCTTCGCGCACGCGGCGGGCGATCAGCTGGGTGACTTGGGAGCCGAAGTCAAGAATGAGGATCTTGTCGTGTTGCATGGTCATCTCAGGCAAAGGTGATGGGAGGGGATCAGAAATCTTCAGGGGCCAGCAGCGCCAGCCCGCGCTTGCGCGCGGCGGCGGCCTGGGCCGCGTCAAAGGTGGCCAGCGGCAGGCGCAGCGACTGCGCCAGCCACAGGTAGGCCGCGTCATAGACCGGCAGGCGGGTGTCCAGCGCCACGTCGAGCACGGCCTTGTGCTGGGCGGGCGCCAGCTCGTGCAGCTCCACGCGGTGGCGGATGGCCTCGAGCACGCCCCACAGGCCTTCGACCGAGCTGTGCGGAATGCGGCCGCCGTGCACGCCCGAGGCGATCAGGTTGCCGCACTCCCACTGCCAGAGGTTGGGCGCCTGCGGGTCCACTTCATGGCGGCGGATGCGGGTATACAGGCGCTGGGTGTGCACGCTGGCGGCATCGGGCAGCAGCCAGGCGGCGGTGACGGAGGCATCAAGCACGAAGGAGGTCATGCCTGGCTCCGGCCTGCGTGGCGCAGTCGGGTGGTGGAGTCCGGCGCCTGTGCAGACTGGGCCGGCTGGGCTGGCCGCACCGTGGCCTGCAGCGCCTGCATCTGCTCCAGCTCGCGGGCGATCTGCTCGTCGGTGATCACGGGGCGGCGGCGCACCGGCAGCATGCGCACCACTTCCTTGCCGTGGCGGGTGATGCGCACTTCCTCGCCCTGCTCGACAAGTTCGATCAGGGCGGAGAAACGGGTCTTGGCTTCGTAGATACCGACAGATTGCATGGCGGGGCTGAAAACAAAAACAGGCCTGGTGTCCGGCCTGGCCCGAATTCTATCATTCTGGCCAGAATTTCCAAAAATTCAGACCAGAACCTTGCGGATATTCGCGGGCCTTGCCTCGGGGGCTGTTGGTGAACGCCACTCAGCGCTGTTCTCGCACGAAGCCGACAAACCGCGCCAGCGCGGGCGACATGGCTCCGGCAGGCCAGGCCAGGCTGGTCTCGCAGACCGGCAGGGCAACGGCCTTGCTGCCTGCACGGGCGCTGGCGAAAACCGCCTCGCGGTAGACCACGCCAGGTCTGCAGAACTGCATCACGCTGGCGGGCACCCAGGCCAGGCCGATGCCGCCCCATACCAGGTTCACGATGGTCTGCATCTGTATCGCCTGCTGCGCGATGCGCGGCACATGTCCGTGCCGTCGGTACAGATCCGTCACCGCGTCATGGAGCGAGGGCATGATGCGGCGCGGAAAGATCACCAGCGGCTGCTCCAGCACTTCGTCGAGCATCAGCCGGTCCGCGCCGGCAAGCGCATGCTGCTGAGGCAGTGCCAGCACCATGGCTTCCCGTCCCACGGCCAGGCGCTCCAGGCCGGCCGGCGCATGCCCGGGGGCATGCAGCATCAGCCCGGCATCGATCTGCCCGCGCTCAAACGCCTCCATCTGCACATCGCTGGTGGCCTCGACCAGCTCCAGCGCCACACCGGGCGTGCCTGCCACGAAGTCCCGCACCCACAGCGGCAGCCGGGTGAAGCCGATGGTGGAGACAAAGGCCAGCCGCACGCGCCCCACTTCTCCCGCTGCCGCAGCCCGCGCAATCCCCGGCAGCGCTGCCGCCTGCGCCAGAAGCTCACGCACCTGCGGCACAAGCGCCTCGCCGGCGGGCGTCAGCGCGACGTGGCGGCTCGAGCGCTCGAACAGCGCCACGTCCAGGCTGCGCTCCAACTGGGCGATGGCCTGGGTGAGCGGCGGCTGCGTCATGTGCAGGCGCGATGCGGCGCGGCCGAAGTGCAGCTCGTCCGCCACGGCCAGGAATTGCCGCCAGACGCGCAGATCAATGGGGGGCTCATTCATATGCGCAGCATATCAATCATGCCGATGAATAGGATTGGATCAGATGGATCAGTCGGCCCATACTCATCCAACCCCCACAACGAGAGACATGCCATGACCCCGCCGAACCAGATCAACCGCCGAAGCGCCCACATCACCGAAGGCAAGGCGCGCGCAGCCAACCGCTCCATGTTCTACGGCATGGGCTACAAGGAAGAGGATTTCAAGAAGCCCATGGTCGGCGTGGCCAACGGCCACAGCACGATCACGCCGTGCAACTCCGGCCTGCAAAGGCTGGCGGACGCGGCCATCGCAGGCATCGAGGAAGCCGGCGGCAACGCGCAGGTGTTCGGCACGCCGACCATCTCGGACGGCATGTCCATGGGCACGGAAGGCATGAAGTACTCGCTGGTCAGCCGCGAGGTGATCGCCGATTGCATAGAGACCTGCGTGGGCGGCCAGTGGATGGACGGCGTGCTGGTGGTCGGCGGCTGCGACAAGAACATGCCCGGCGGCATGATGGGCATGCTGCGCGCCAATGTGCCGGCCATCTATGTCTACGGCGGCACCATCCTGCCCGGCAGGTGGAAAGGCCGGGACCTGAACATCGTCAGCGTGTTCGAGGCCGTCGGCGAAAACGCCGCGGGAAAGATCAGCGACCAGGAGCTCAAGGACATCGAGCAGCACGCCATTCCCGGCACGGGCTCGTGCGGCGGCATGTACACCGCCAACACCATGTCCAGCGCGTTCGAGGCGCTGGGCATGAGCCTGCCCTACTCCTCCACCATGGCCAATCCCCATGATGAAAAGGAAAACTCGGCCAAGGAATCCGCCAGGGTGCTGATCGAGGCCATCAAGATGGACCTCAAGCCGCGCGATATCGTGACGCGCAAGTCCATCGAGAACGCGGTCTCGGTGATCATGGCGACCGGGGGCTCCACCAATGCCGTGCTGCACTTTCTTGCGATCGCCCATGCGGCCGGCGTGCCCTGGTCCATCGACGACTTCGAGCGCATCCGCCAGCGGGTGCCGGTGCTGTGCGATCTCAAGCCCAGCGGCAGATACCTGGCGGTGGACCTGCACCAGGCGGGCGGCATCCCGCAGGTCATGAAGATCCTGCTGAATGCGGGCCTGCTGCACGGCGACTGCATCACCATCTCGGGCCAGACCATTGCCGAGACCCTGGCCGGCGTGCCTGACGAACCGCCCAACCCGCAGGTCATCCGCCCCCTCTCGGATGCGCTCTATCCGCAGGGCCACCTGGCCATCCTCAAGGGCAACCTGAGCCCGGAAGGCGCGGTGGCCAAGATCACGGGCCTGAAGAACCCGGTCATCACCGGCCCGGCACGCGTGTTCGACGATGAGCAATCGGCACTGGCGGCCATCCTCGACGGCAGGATACAGGCCGGCGACGTGATGGTGCTGCGCTACCTGGGCCCCAAGGGCGGCCCCGGCATGCCGGAAATGCTGGCCCCCACGGGCGCCCTGATCGGCGCCGGCCTGGGCGAGAGCGTGGGCCTGATCACCGATGGCCGTTTCTCCGGCGGCACCTGGGGCATGGTGGTCGGCCACGTGGCGCCGGAAGCGGCCGTGGGCGGCACCATCGCGCTGGTGCACGAGGGCGACTCGATCACCATCGACGCGCACGCATTGCAGCTGCAGCTGAACGTGCCCGAAGACGTGCTCGCCCAGCGCCGCGCGGCATGGAAGGCCCCCGCGCCCCGCTACACGCGGGGCGTGCAGGCCAAGTTCGCTTTCAACGCATCGAGCGCCAGCTCGGGCGCGGTGCTGGACAACTTCGCCATCTGAGCGTCGCCATCTGAGCTTCGTGAGCGCACGAAAAAAAGAGGTCCGGGCAGTGGCTGCCCGGACCTCTTTTCCATCTCGCGCCAAGGCGCTGGATCGGGATCAGTCGGCGCGGTAGTTGGGCGCTTCCTTGGTGATCTGCACGTCATGCACGTGCGATTCACGGATGCCTGCGGCGGTGATCTCCACGAACTCGGCCGTGTTGTTCATCTCTTCGATGGTGGCGCAGCCGCAGTAGCCCATGGCAGCGCGCACGCCGCCGGCCATCTGGTAGACGATGGAGACCATGGAGCCCTTGTAGGGCACGCGGCCTTCGATGCCTTCGGGCACGAGCTTGTCGGCGTTGGGATTGCCGGTGCTCGATTCCTGGAAGTAGCGGTCGGCCGAGCCCTGCTGCATGGCGCCGATGGAGCCCATGCCGCGATAGCTCTTGTACGAACGGCCCTGGTACAGGATGACTTCGCCCGGAGCCTCTTCGGTGCCGGCGAACATGCCGCCCATCATGATGGTCGAGGCGCCAGCGGCCAGGGCCTTGGCGATGTCACCCGAGAAGCGGATGCCGCCGTCGGCGATCAGCGGCACGCCCGTGCCCTGCAGGGCCTGGGCCACGCTGTCGATGGCCATGATCTGGGGCACGCCCACACCGGCGACGATGCGCGTGGTGCAGATGGAGCCAGGGCCGATGCCGACCTTGACGGCGTCGGCGCCTGCCTCGGCCAGTGCCAGCGCAGCGGCGCCGGTGGCGATGTTGCCGCCGATGACATCGACCTGCGGGTAGTTCTGCTTGACCCAGCGCACGCGGTCGATCACGCCCTTGCTGTGACCGTGGGCCGTGTCCACAACCAGTGCATCGACGCCGGCCTTGACAAGCAGCTCCACGCGCTGCTCGGTGCCCTCGCCCACGCCCACGGCAGCGGCCACGCGCAGGCGGCCTGCGCTGTCACGCGCTGCGTTGGGGAAGGTGGTCTGCTTGGTGATGTCCTTGACGGTGATCAGGCCCTTGAGTTCAAAGGCGTCGTTCACGACCAGGATGCGCTCGAGCTTGTGCTTGTTGAGCAGGGCCTTGGCTTCCACGGGCGTGGTGCCGTCCTTCTCGTTGACGGTGATCAGGCGCTCGCGCGGCGTCATGATCTGGCTGACCTTGACGTCGTAGCGGGTCTCGAAGCGCAGGTCGCGGCTGGTGACGATGCCGACCACCTTGCCGCCGTCGCACACGGGAAAGCCGGAGATGCCGAGGTTCTCGGACAGCTGCAGCACCTGCAGCACGGTGTGCTCGGGGGTGATGACCACGGGGTCGTGCACCACGCCGGATTCGTGGCGCTTGACCTTGGACACTTCGGCAGCCTGTTGCTCTGCCGTCATGTTCTTGTGAATGACGCCGATACCGCCCTCTTGCGCGATGGCAATGGCCAGACGCGCTTCGGTCACGGTATCCATGGCGGCGGACACAAGGGGGATGTTCAGGGAGATGTTGCGCGAAAAGCGCGTCTTGAGCGAGGTGTCCTTGGGCAGGACCTGGGAGAAAGCGGGGACCAGGAGGACGTCGTCGAAGGTCAGGGCTTTACCGAGAAGGCGCATGTGAGAGCTCCAAAAGAAGGATTGTACCCGTGCGCCGGATCACAATGTATGCTGTAGGCCATTGTTCCCCGCTATCGCTGCCCGCCATCATTTCCTGCTATTGCTACCTGCAACCGGCCCGATCACCCCAATCACCATGCACGCCACCAAGCTTGTTTTGCTAGCCGCGCTTGCCGCCTGTTCGCTGTCCGCAGCCGCCCAGTGGCAATGGGTCGACGCCACAGGCCGCAAGGTCTTCAGCGACCGCGCGCCACCCCCTGACATTCCGGCCAAGAACATCCTGCGCCAGCCTGGCGGCAGCGCGCCCGCTCCAGCAGCGGCGGCGCCATCCACGGCACCGGCGGCTACAGATGCGGCCACGCAGCCCGCTGCAGATGCAACGGCACAGGCAGCGCCTGCCGCCGCCGCCAAGGACGCCAAGCCCGCAGGCACCGACAAGGCCCTGGAAGAGCAAAAGCGCAAGGCCGAGGCCCAGGAGGCCGCCAAGGCCAAGGCAGAAAAGGACCGCATTGCCAAGGATCGCCAGGAAAACTGCGCCCGGGCGAAACAGGCCAAGACCTCGCTGTCATCGGGCGGTCTGCTGGCCTATACCAATGCCCAGGGCGAGCGAGGCTTCATGGACGAAGCCACGCGCAACAGCGAACTCAAGCGCGCCGACGCCACCATCGCCTCGGACTGCGGCCCGATGCGCTGAGCGCCTCCCTCCTTCAGTAACCGGCCTTGGCCCCGGGCCTTTGGCGCTGGAACAGGCCCGTGGCGCGGGCTCCCTGGCGCGCAAAGCGCTCGCGGCGCGCCACCTTGGGGTCCACGGTCAAGGGCCGGTACAGCTCCACGCGATCGCCGTCGCGCAAGCCTTGCGTCAATGGTGCGCTGCGGCCCCAAAGGCCAGCGGGCCCCTCCTGTGCAAAGCCCAGCGCCTGCCAGCCACCAGCGGCCTCGACTGCGTCGGCAATCGAGGCACCGGCCGGCAATTGCAGGGTCAGCTCAACGACTTCACCGGCACGCGGGCTGCATGCCAGCGTGATGCACAGAAACGGCCGGGGTTCAGCCATAGACCTGCTCGGCGCGCTTGACGAAGGCATCGACCATGGAGCCCGCGATGCGGTCGAACACCGGGCCGACCACGGCGGCCAGCGCCATGTTGTCAAAGCCATAGTCCAGCTGCAGCTCCACGCGGCAGGCACGCTGCGTGCCGTCGCCCACGGGGCGGAACATCCAGTTGCCCTCCAGCCGCGAGAACGGCCCCTTGATCAGGCGGATGCTGACCTGGCGCCCGCCATCGTCGAGCACGCTGTGCGTATTGCGCGTGACGAAGGACTTGCGCATGCCGCCGAATGCAATGCCCACCTCGGCCGTCATGCCCTGCTCGTCCTGCTCCAGCACCCTGGCCTGGTCGCACCAGGGGAGGAAGTCGGCATAGTGGGCCACGTCCGTCACCAGGGCAAACATTTCTTGGGGGCTGTACCAGATCAGGACGGACTTGTTGACTTTTTTCATGAATGGGGCGGGCTGCACGGCATGCAAAACACCGGCTGCGCGGTCATGGCGCATACGGCTGTCACAATGACGGCAAGGCGAAACTAAAATCCCGCACGGAGGCGAGACGGCAATCCAGTATTGTATGGAGAGCTTTCATCTCCAGGTTTTCGCCGCATCTATTACTCCATGGCCAAGAAACCTGAAACACAGTCGCGCATCGCCGACAACAAAAAAGCCGCGTTCAACTACTTCTTCGAGGAACGCTTCGAGGCCGGCATCGTGCTGCACGGCTGGGAAGTGAAGGCACTGCGCAGCGGCAAGGTGCAGCTGACCGACGGCTACGTCATCGTCAAGGACGGCGAGCTGTTCCTGCTCGGCTGCCAGATCAACCCGCTCAAGACCGCCTCCACCCACGTCAACCCCGACGCGGCGCGCATCAAGAAGCTGCTGCTCAAGAAGGACGACATCCTGCGCCTGATCGGCAAGGTCGAGCAAAAGGGCTTCACGCTGGTGCCCATCAACCTTCACTGGAAGAACGGCTTCGTCAAGTGCGACATCGCCCTTGCCAAGGGCAAGGCCGAGCACGACAAGCGCGACGTGATCAAGGACCGCGAAGGCAAGCGCGAGGTCGAGCGCGCCATGAAGAGCTTCAACCGTTGACGGGCATCCGCAGCTTTTTTTGCACTGCTGCGGAATAAACCGGCACGGCCCAGTGTTCATTGCAGTGTCCGGCCGCAATTTCGCGCGCCGGCAAGCACCGGAGACAGCGATGAAGAAGCTCGGCATGAAACTTGGTACCTGTGCCTTCACGGCAGCCCTGACATTGACCCTGGCAGGCTGCTATTCCGCGCCTGCGGCCAACGCCTCTGGCCAGACCCCGCCCAGCGCGGTCAGCGTGCAAAACGGCATGCTGGTCGGCGCCAACGGCATGACGCTCTACACCTTCGACAAGGACACGGCCGGCAGCGGCAAGTCCGTCTGCAACGGCCCCTGCGCGACCAACTGGCCGCCGCTGATGGGCAAGCAGGCGCCGTCCGGCGGCAACTACAGCGTGATCCAGCGCGACGATGGCAGCAGCCAGATCGCCTACAAGGGCAAGCCGCTGTACTACTGGGTGAAGGACGGCAAGGCCGGTGACACCACGGGCGACGGCGTCATGGGCGTCTGGCATACCGCACGCCCCTGATTCCAGCCGCATCCGCCTTCGGACCTGCCCATGGACCGCAGCCAGATCCTGGAGCACCTGCCCGGCCTGCGCCGCTATGCGCGGCTGCTGGCAGGCGATGCCTGGGCCGCCGACGACCTTGTGCAGGACACGCTGGAGCGTGCCTGCCGCAAATGGCTGCTGTGGCGCCCCGGCGGCGATCTGCGCGCCTGGCTGTTCACGCTGATGCACAACCTCTACCTGAACCAGCGGCGCTCTGCCGCGCGCGGGCAGTGGCTGGACATAGACAGCCTGTCCGAGACCCTGGCCGCACCCGAGGACAGCAGCGACGCGGCCCTGGACCTGGAGCGCTGCCTGCAGCGCCTGCCCGCCGAGCAGCGGGCCGTGCTGCTGCTCGTCAGCGTGGAGGACATGAGCTACGCCGACACGGCGCGCGTGCTGCAGCTGCCCCTGGGCACCGTGATGTCGCGCCTGTCGCGTGCACGCTCCCGGCTGCGCGAATTGATGGAGGCCCCATCGGCCACCTCGGCCATCTCGGCCACCTCGGCCTCCTCTGCAGCGCCTGCACAGTCAGCACCGACTGCCAAGGCCGCAACCCCCCAAGCCGCAGCCCCCGCGCTGCGCCGGCTCAAATGACGAGGCCGCCATGACCGCATCCGCCCCCACCCCTCTTTCATCTTCCTCGCCCTTGCCCCCGCCCATTTCCGACGAGCAGTTGCACGCCCTGGTCGATGGCCGCCTGCCCGCGCAGCAGGCGCAGGCGCTGCGCGACCAGCTGGACGAAGACAGTGCCGCGCGCGTGGAGCAATGGCAACGCCAGCGCCAGTTGCTGCGCGCCCTGCATGCTGCCCGGGACGAACCCGGCATGCCCGACGAAATGCGCGCCGCCGCCGAACAGTTGCAGGGCCTGCACCAGCGCCAGCAGCAGTGGTGGCGCTGGGGTGGCATGGCCGCGGGCTGGATGCTGGCCTTCGGCCTGGGCTGGCTGGTGCATGGGCAGCAGGCGGTGCCCGCCGCCGCGCCATCAACGGCGGCCACGCTGGCTGCCGCCACCCCGGCCCGCTTCGCCCACCAGGCGGCCGTCGCCCACGCGGTCTACCAGCCCGAGCAACGCCACCCGGTCGAGGTGGAGGCCGCGCAGCAGGCCCATCTGCAGCAGTGGCTGTCCAAGCGCCTGGGCCGGCCGCTGAAGCTGCCGGCACTCACGGACCTGGGCTATGAGCTGGTGGGCGGCCGATTGCTGCCCGGCGACAGCGGCGCACGCGCCCAGTTCATGTACCAGGACGCGGCGGGCGAGCGCATCACCCTGTACCTGGGTGCGCTGGAGGACCCGGCCACGCGCGGCGAGACCGCCTTTCACTTCAGCAGCGACGGCCCCGTGCCCAGCTTCTACTGGGTGGACCAGGGCTTTGGCTATGCGCTCAGCGGCGCCCTGCCGCGCAACCGGCTGCTGCAGCTGGCCACGGCCGTGCACCAGCAGCTTTGAAGCCTGGGGCCACGTCTACCAGGGCAGCGGCGCCGCCTCGCCGTTGCCATGCTCGCCGTAGTACAGCGAGGGCAGGAAGCGCGACAGATAGGTGAACTCCGTGTAGCAGTGGCGCAGCAGGCCCAGGCCCAGCGCGTCGGGCAGCTCGGCCGCCGGGTCGGCGCAGGACTGGCCCAGCAAAAAGCGGCTGCGCAGCACGCAGCCAAAAGGCGTGTCACGCGCCAGGTGCACCATCTGCCCGTCCATGGGGTCTCCGCTGGCGTCCAGCTGCACATGCTCACCAAAACCGATGCGCGCATACACGGCGGCCGAGGCGCGTTTTTCGGCAAAGGCCAGCTCCAGCTGCGCAGGGTCGAACAGCTCGCGCGGATCGTGGAACTTGAGCCTGGCCGCCACGGGCGGAATATCGGCCAGGGACTCCACGGCCTCGATGGACGCGCCGATGTAGCTCTCGCCCTTCTTCCATTGCGCATCCCAGCCGCGATGCGCGATGTGGTCGTGCGGATGCCACCACTTGATGTGCTGCGTGGTCTCGAAGAACTTGAACCACCAGTCCAGCATGCGGCCGCTGCAGCCATGCAGGTCGGTGCGGCAGGCCACCACCAGGCAACCGCTGGGCAGGCGCTGGATTCCCGTCTCCAGCCGCAGCGGCGTGATGTGCAGCAGCTCGTCGATGCGGGAAATGTCGGGCTCGAAGGCATGGGAGTTCATGGGTGTTTTCCGTTCCTGGGTTGATGAGGAAAAGCCATCTTATATTAAAGAAACGAACGACGTTTCCAAACAATCGGATAATCCCTGACGGGTAACAAAATGCTGCACAACACCGAACGGAACGACAAGAAATCCAATGGAATCCGAAATCACTCCTGCGGCCCCAAGGCCGCGCGGGCGGCCGGCCCGGCCCGAGCACGAGGCCAACGATGCCGCCCTGGCCGCCGCCACCTGGCTCTTGCTCAACGAAGGCTATGCCGCCACCACCATGGAAGCCGTGGCCAGGCGCGCGGGGCTGGCCAAGAAGACGCTCTACCGCTTTGCCGCCAACCGCGAGGACCTGGTGGCCCTGGTGGTGCGCAGCTGGACCGACGGTTTCCGCCCTGCCCTGTCGGCCGATGCGCAATCGGCCTCAGAGGTGGCCCCAGCGCTGGCCGAGATCCTGCGCGTGATTGCCGCGCGCGTGCTGTCGGCCGATGCGGTGGGCATGTTCCGCCTGCTCACCACCGACTTTCCCGCCAAGCCGGAGCTGCTGGAGGTCTACCAGCGCAACGGCATAGAGCGCGGCCGCGGCATGCTGGTGGACTGGCTGCGGCGCCAGTGCGGCAAGGGGTTGCTGCGGGCCGAACAGCCCGAAGTCGTCTGCGACCTGCTGCTGTCCATGGTCATTGCCGAGCCGCTGCGGCAGATGGCCCTGGGCCTGACGCCGCCCGTGCCCGAATGGGATCCGGGCCCGCGCATTGACGACGCGGTACGGCTGCTGGCAGGCCATTCCTGCCGCATGGAGCCTGCGGATCGTTGAATGAAAAAAGGCCACCCGGCATGGCGCCGGATGGCCTTTTGGAAGCCTGAACGCTCTGCGCCGCGATCAGTCCAGCGCTGCCAGCGGATGCGAATGCGCCGGCCAGGGGCTGTCGAAGAAGGCGCGCCATTGCGCGTCCTGCACGTCTTCGATGCGCGCGGGGTTCCAGCGCGGGTGGTGGTCCTTGTCCACGGCCAGTGCGCGTATGCCTTCGATGGTCTCGCTCTGGCCCGGGCGCAGGTAGAAGCAGTGGCGCACCATGTCGCGCTCCATGCGCAGGTCCTGGGCCAGCGTCATGCCGCGCGCGCGGCGAATCTGCTCCAGCACCACGTGCAGCATCAGCGGCGAGCGCTTGCGCAGCGTGGCTGCCGTGTGCCGGGCCCACTCGCCATCTGCCGCTTCCAGCGCCTGCACCATGGCAGCCACCGTGGGCAGGGCAAACACGCGGTCGATCTCGGCGCGGGGCTGGGCCGCCGGCTTGGCCGGGGCCGTGAACTTCGACTTCACCAGGGCCTCGACGGCCGCTGCATCGGCAAAGCTGCCGGCGGCCAGCGCGTCCCACAGCGCAGGCTGCTGGTCCGAGGGCAGGTAGCCATCGGCCAGGCCGAAGTCCAGCGCATCGGCCGCGCCGATCACGTCGCCCGTCAGCGCCAGCCACTCACCCGCGTGACCCGGGCAGCGCGAGAGGAAGTAGCCGCCACCCACATCGGGGAACAGGCCGATGGCCGTCTCGGGCATGGCCATCTTGGTGCGTTCGGTGACGATGCGCAGCGTGCCGCCCTGGCTGATGCCCATGCCGCCGCCCATGACGATGCCGTCCATGAAGGCGATGTAGGGCTTGCCAAAGGTGTGGATCAGGTGGTTGAGCGCGTACTCCTCGGTGAAGAAGTCCTCCAGCTGCGGATTGCCCGTGCTGCCCGCGCCATGCAGGAAGCGGATGTCCCCGCCCGCGCAGAAGGCGCCGAAGACCCCTTCCTTGCCCATGCCTCGGATGGCCACGGCCAGCACCTGCTCATCCTTTTGCCAGGCCAGCAGGGTGGCCAGCAGATCGCGCACCATGCCCAGCGACAGCGCGTTCAGCGCCTTGGCCCGGTTCAAGGTGATCATGCCCATGCGGCCCCGCACTTCGCTGAGGACTTCGCCGGCAGCTCCCGTCATATCTTGCTCCTTGTTGCTATGCATGCCCTGCCCCGGCAGCCCGGGGCAATGAGCCGCAACCATAGCTGAAAAACCGCGCCCGCCCCTGACAAACAGGTGCCAATTTGCGCAACTGCGCGACAAGCGCCGCAACGCCCCGCACTCAGTCCAGAGAGACGCCCGTGCTCTTGACCACGCCGGCCCAGCGCTTGATCTCGCTGCGGATGTAGGCGCCGTATTCCTCCGGCGTGGAGCCCAGGCCTTCGGCGCCCTGCAGCTGCAGCTTCTCGACCACGCCCGGGTCCTTGAGCGCGCGCATCAGCTCCTGGTTGAGCCGCTGGATGATGGCGGCCGGCGTTTTGGCCGGCACCATCACGCCCTGCCAGGCCCCGGCCTCGAAGCCGGACATGCCGCTTTCGGCCAGCGTGGGTGCATCGGGGAAGTTGGGCAGGCGCTTGGAGGAACTGACGGCCAGCAGCTTGAGCCGCCCTTCCTTGATGAAGGGAGCGACCGAGTTGATGGTGTCGGTCATGAAGTCGATCTGCCCGGCCACCAGATCCACGTCGGCCGGCGCGCTGCCCTTGTAGGGCACGTGGCTGGCCTCGATCTGGTAGTGCTGCACGACCTGGAAGGCCGCCAGGTGGGTGACGTTGCCGTTGCCGGCCGAGCCATAGGACAGCTGGCCGGTCTTGTCCCTGGCATGGCGCACGAACTCCTGCACGTTCTTCACCGGCAGCTTGGGATTGACCACCAGGCCCAGCGGCACCACGGCCGTCAGCGCCACGGGCATCAGGTCCTTGCCCACGTCGTAGCTCATCTTCTTGTAGAGCGACGGGCTCAGCGCAATGGACGAGGTGTTGTAGAGCACGGTATAGCCATCGGGCGCGGCCTTGGCCACCAGGGCATTGCCGATGTTGCCATTGGCTCCGGGCCGGTTGTCCACGATCACGGTCTGGCCCAGTTGCTGGCCGACCTGCTGGGCCAGCACGCGCGCCACCAGGTCGGTGGGGCCGCCCGGCGGGAAGGGCACGACCATCGTGATGGGCTTGCTGGGCCAGGGCTGCTGCGCCAGCGCGGCGCCGGGCAGTGCCGCCCCCACTGCCACCGCCGCAGCCACCGCCGCTGCCGCCGCAATGGGGGCAGCCAGGGTGACCAGCGCCATGCGGCGCCCTCTTTTGCGGGCCGCCTTGTCGATCTGCTTGTCCATGCTTTTGTCTCCTGATGTCGTTATGGGAATGCTTGTGGCCGCCTAGCTGCGCCCGGCCAGCAGGCGCACGGCCGTGTATTCCATGACCTTCTGGTGGCCCTGGTTGAAGACCTCGATGCGCGAGGTGACGACGGCGCGGTTGCCCTTGGAGGTGGGCTTGATGGCGGTGACTTCGACCAGCGCCTCGATGGTGTCGCCCACCAGCACGGGGCCGAGGATCTTCTGGTGCAGCTCCAGCATGGCCAGGCCCGTGCCCTGGATCATGCTTTGCAGAATGAAGCCTTCGATCAGCGCATAGGTCATGGCGCCCGGCACGGGGCGGCCGGCAATGGCGCCGCCGTCGTAGCCCTCCTCGATGAAGATGGCCTCCAGCATGCCCGTGGCGTTGATGAAGGCGACCAGGTCGGACTCGGTCACGGTGCGGCGGAAGGTGCGCAGCTGCTGGCCAACCTGCAGGTCCTGCCAGAAAAAGCCCTGGCCCATGCGGGGCACGGCGTTCCAGGCGGCGCCAGGGCGGGGCTGCGGGGTGTTCACTGTCATCTCATGTCTCCTGTTGCGTGATCTGCAGGCCGGCGATGCGCTCGGCGCTCCAGCCCGCCTGGGCCAGCAGCGCCGCCGTGTGCTCGCCCAGGCGCGGTGGCATGCCCATGGGCGCCTGCCGGCCATCCATGCGCACGGAGGAGCGAGGCAGGTGCACGGTGCCCATGGCGGCGTCCTGCAGCGGCACGAAGAACCCCGTGGCCTGCAGGTGCGGATCGGCGGGCAGATCGTCCATGCGCGCCACGGGGGCGGCGGGAATCTCCAGGCGCTGGCAGGTGTCCAGCCAGTGCTGGGTGCCTTGCAGCGCCACATGCTCGCCCGCGGTCTCCAGCAGCTCGGCAATGTGGGCCGTGCGGCTGGCCTGGCTGGCAAAGCGCGCATCCAGGGCCAGCTGCGGCTGGCCCACGGCGGCGAAGAAGCGCTGCCAGTGCGCATCGGTGTACGGCATCATGCAGACGTGGCCGTCCAGCGTTCGGTAGGGCTTGCGCCAGGGCGCCATCACGCGCGGATAGCCTGCGCCGCTGAGCGCGGGGCTGAAGTGCATGCCGTAGAAATGCTCGACCAGGTTGAAGCCCACCATGGTCTCGTACATGGGCACTTCCACAAAGCAGCCATGGCCGCTGCGCTCGCGCTGGAACAGCGCCGCCAGCACGGCATGCGCGGCCACCAGGGCGCAGGTCTTGTCGGCCGCAATGGTGGGCAGGTAGCGCGCCTCGCCCGTCTGGCGCTCCATCAGGTCGGCCAGGCCGCTCATGCCCTGGATGACGTCGTCATAGGCGGGCATGCCCGCATAGGGGCCGCCTTCGCCAAAGCCATGCAGGCCTGCATAGACCAGGCGCGGATAGCGTTCGCGCAGCGTTGCGGGGTCCAGGCCCAGCGGGGCCAGCTTTTGCGGGCGCATGCTGTGCATGAACACATCGGCCGTGGCCAGCAGCGCATGCAGGGCCTGGCGCGACTCTTCCTGCTTGAGGTCCAGCACCACGCTCTTCTTGCTGCGGTTGGTGCCCATGAACATGGCTGCCATGCCGGGCTCCACGGCCGGGCCGGTATGGCGCGTGGAGTCGCCGGCCGGCGGCTCGATCTTGATGACTTCGGCGCCATAGTCGGCCAGCACCTGGCTGGCCAGCGGCCCGAACACCACGCTGGACAGATCCAGCACCCGAATCCCTGTCAACGCAGCCTGCACTGTGGTCTCCATGTTGCTTCAGGGAGCCAGTATTTGATATCTTCAAAGCTGCGTCTAAGACTTAATTCAGCATCTCTGATACACGGTAGATATCAATGGACCTGCGCCAACTGCGTCACTTCGTCACCCTGGCCCGCACGCTCAACTACCGGCAGGCGGCCGAGCAGCTGCACATGTCGCAGCCGCCGCTGTCCCAATCCATACGCCGGCTGGAAGACAGCCTGGGCGTGCAGCTGTTCCAGCGCGACCGCCGGGGCACGGCGCTGACCGAGGCAGGCCTGGCGGCCCTGGAAAGTGCCGAGCTGGCCCTGCACCATGCGCGCCAGATGCAGGAGGTCTCGCGCGCCACGGCCGGCGGCGAGCGCGGACGCCTGCACATAGGCTTCATAGGCTCGGCCACGTTCTCGTTGATTCCGCGGCTGGTGCAGGCCTTTCGCAGCGAATATCCGCTGATCGACCTGGTGCTGACCGAATCGACCACGCGCGAGATCTGCGCGCAGGTGGCCAGCGGCGATTTCGATGCCGGCCTGCTGCGCTACCCGGTGACGCAGGCCACCGACCTGTCCATCACGCCCGTGGAAAAGGACGAGCTGGTGGCCGTGCTGCCCGAAGGCAACCCGCTGCTGCAGCGGCCCGCCTTACGGCTGCGGGACCTGGCGGACCAGCCCTTCATCAACTACCGCCCCAGCGAGGTGCCAGGCCTGCATGCGCTGGTGGTGCTGGCCTGCCAGAACGCGGGCTTCATGCCCCAGGTCAAGCAGCATGCCGTGCAGGCGCAGACCTTGGTCAGCCTGGTGGGTGCGGGCCTGGGCGTGGCGCTGGTGCCAGCCGTGGTGGCCAAGGGCAGCACGCCGGGGGTGGTGTTCCGCGCGCTGGCAGATACCGAGAACCTGCCCTCCATCGGCCTGGCCCTGGCGCTCAATCCGCAGCAAAGCGCAGCGGCCGGGCAGCGACTGCGCGAGTTGCTGCTGCAGCTGCAGTAGCAAGCAGTTGCAAGCAGCAGCAGCAGCAGCAGCAGCAGCAGTTCCTTTGCCGTGGCGCCCGCACGCCTGAACGGCGCGCCACAAAAGACAAAGGCCGCAGATGCGGCCTTTGACAGTCAGGGCGGTGAAGCCATGCGGCTTGCGTGCGCCCTTGGTCGCAACAGCGCTTATGCGCCGCGCGAAGCGCGCTTGCGCTCGTTCTCGGACAGGTGGCGCTTGCGAACGCGGATGCTCTTGGGGGTGATTTCCACCAGCTCGTCGTCCTCGATGAATTCCACCGCGTATTCCAGCGACAGGTCGATCGGGGGCGTGATCTTGATGGCATCTTCCTTGCCGGAAACGCGGAAGTTGGTCAGCTGCTTGGTACGCGTGGCGTTGACCACCAGGTCGTTGTCACGGCTGTGGATGCCGATGATCATACCTTCGTACACGGGATCGTTGGCCTTGACGAACATGCGGCCACGGTCGTCCAGCTTGCCCAGGGCGTAGGTGAAGATTTCGCCTTCGTCCATGGAGATCAGCACACCGTTCTTGCGGCCGCCGATTTCGCCCTTGTGCGGCTCGTAGCTGTCGAAGATGTTGGAGATCAGGCCGGAACCACGGGTCAGGTTCAGGAATTCGTTGGTGAAGCCGATGAGGCCACGCGCAGGAATGCGGTACTCCAGGCGCACGCGGCCGCGGCCATCGGGTTCCATGTTGACCAGCTCGCCCTTGCGCTCGCCCAGGGCCTGCATCACGCCACCCTGGTGGCCTTCTTCGATGTCGGCCGTCACCAGCTCGATAGGCTCGTGGCGCACGCCGTCCACGTCGCGGTAGACCACGCGGGGCTTGGACACGGCCAGCTCGTAGCCTTCACGGCGCATTTCTTCCAGCAGGATGGTCAGGTGCAGTTCGCCGCGGCCCGACACTTCGAAGATGCCGTCTTCGTCGGTTTCCTTGACGCGCAGGGCCACGTTGGAACGCAGTTCCTTTTGCAGGCGGTCCCAGATCTGGCGGCTGGTCACGAACTTGCCTTCACGACCTGCCAGCGGCGAGGTGTTGACGCAGAAGTTCATGGTCAGCGTGGGCTCGTCGATCTTGAGCATCGGCAGCGGCCGGGGGTTCAGCGGGTCGGTCAGCGTGACGCCCATGCCCAGGTCGGCGATGCCGTTGACCAGCACGATGTCGCTGGGACCGGCTTCGGTCACTTGCACGCGGTCAATGCCCTGGAACTTCAGAACCTGGTTGATGCGGCCCTTGTAGCTCTTGCCGTCAGGACCTTCCATGACCAGCACGTCGGTCGAAGGCTTGAGCGTGCCGGAGGTGATGCGGCCCACGCCGATACGGCCCACGAAGGTGGAGTAGTCCAGCGCCGAGATCTGCATCTGCAGCGGAGCGGCAGGGTCGCCCTTGACGGCGGGGACGTGCTTCAGGATGGTGTCGAACAGGGCCGACATGTCGGGGCCCCACTGTTCGCCCGGAGCGCCTTCTTCCAGCGAGGTCCAGCCGTTGATGCCCGAGGCGTACACCACGGGGAAGTCCAGCTGCTCGTCGGTGGCACCCAGCTTGTCGAACAGGTCGAAGGCGGCGTTGACCACGTAGTCGGGACGCGCACCGGGCTTGTCCACCTTGTTGACCACGAGGATGGGCTTCAGGCCCAGGGCCAGTGCCTTCTTGGTCACGAAGCGCGTCTGGGGCATGGGGCCTTCCTGCGCGTCGATCAGCAGCACCACGCCGTCCACCATGGACAGGGCACGCTCCACTTCACCGCCGAAGTCCGCGTGGCCGGGTGTGTCGAGGATGTTGATGTGCGTCTCGTTCCAGCTCACGGCGCAGTTCTTGGCCAGGATGGTGATGCCACGCTCGCGTTCGATGGCGTTGTTGTCCATCACCGTGTCCACGACTTTCTCGTGCTCGGCGAAGGTTCCGGATTGGCGCAGCAGCTGGTCCACCATGGTGGTTTTGCCGTGGTCCACGTGGGCGATGATCGCGATATTGCGGATTTGTTTGCTCATAGTGTTTTCCCATTGCCGCTGCGTCATGGGCGCGGCGTGTCTTCCAAAATCTGTTGAATTTCCAGTGAACTGAGCAGGCGCCCGGGGATGAGTTCCCCACGCACCACGCGCCCCACTCCCAGCAGAGCCTGTGGGTTCTCGCCATACACAGCCACCGCCTCGGCATCGGCCCAAGCGCCCTTGCGGGGCAGGCCCGTGAGAAAACGGGCCGCATCTTGCTCGCCCAGCGTGACAGCCGTGTGGCTGGCCAGTAGGGCGTCGACAGGCTGCAACTGCTGCAGACGCTCGCCCTCGCCCATGGCGGCCAGCGCCTCCAGCGAGATACAGCGCTCGACACCCAGCCCCCCGGTGTCGATACGGCGCAGCGCGCGCAGGTGCGCGCCGCAGCCCAGGGCCTCGCCCACGTCCTCGGCCAGCGTGCGGATGTAGGTGCCCTTGCTGCAGGTCACCTGCATCCGGATCGCAGGCAGGCCTTCGCTGTCTTGCGTCAGCGAAAGCTCCAGTGCGTGGATTGTCACTTCGCGCGCCGGGCGCTCGACTTCGATGCCGGCACGCGCATATTCATAGAGAGCCTTGCCGTCCTTCTTGAGAGCGCTGTACATGGGTGGCACCTGGCGGATCGCACCCGTGAACTGCGCCTGCACGGCGGCCAATCGCTCGGCCGTGAGGGCGGCGAGGTCAACGGCGCGCTCGCGCAGCACCTCGCCCTCGGCATCGGCCGTGGTCGTGGTCTGGCCCAGGCGCGCAATCGCCTCATAGGTCTTGGCAGCTTCAAGCTGCAACTGGCTGAACTTGGTCGCCGCACCGAAGCACAGCGGCAGCACGCCGGTGGCCAACGGGTCCAGCGTGCCGGTGTGTCCGGCCTTTTCGGCGCGCAGCAACCACTTGACCTTTTGCAAGGCGTCGTTGCTGGACAGCTCCAGCGGTTTGTCGAGTAGCAACACCCCATGCACAGGGCGCCGCTGCACCCTTGTGCGTGGCGCGTTCATGGGGCTACTCTTCCTTTCCGCGCGAAGAAACGGCCTTGGCGATCAAGGCGTTCATGTCGGCCGCACGCTCGGAGGTGCGGTCGTAGATGAAGTGCAGCGTGGGCACTGTGTGGATGTGCAGGCGCTTGAACAGGCCATTGCGCAGGAAGCCTGCGGCCTGGTTCAACGCTTCCTGCGTCGCCTGTGGATCGCCCACGAGCAGGCTGAAGTAGACCTTGGCGTGGGCATAGTCCGGAGTCACCTCCACGCTTTGCAGCGTGACCATGCCCACGCGCGGGTCCTTCAACTCGCGCGCGATCAGCTCTGCCAGATCACGCTGGATCTGGTCAGAGACTTTGAAGCTGCGATTCGGCGCAGCGGACTTGCGTGTTGCCATGGCGAATTACAGCGAGCGCGCGATTTCCTTGATCTCGAACACTTCGAGCACGTCGCCTTCGCGAATGTCGTTGTAGTTCTTGAGCTTGATACCGCACTCGAAGCCTTCCTTGACTTCCTTGACGTCGTCCTTCAGGCGCTTGAGCGATTCGATCTCGCCCGTGTAGATGACCACGTTCTCGCGCAGCAGGCGGAAATGCGCATTGCGCGTGACCTGGCCTTGCGTGATGTACGAGCCGGCCACGGTGCCGATCTTCGAAGCCACGAACACGGTGCGGATCTCGGCCATGCCGATGATCTCTTCCTTGCGCTCGGGAGCCAGCATGCCGGACATGGCCGCCTTCACCTCTTCGACTGCGTCGTAGATGATGTTGTAGTAGCGCAGGTCCACATCGTTGCTCTCGGCCGTCTTGCGCGCCTGGGCATCGGCCCGGACGTTGAAGCCGATGATGATGGCCTTGGAGGCCAGCGCCAGGTTCACGTCGGACTCGCTGATGCCGCCCACGCCCGAGTAGACCAGCTGAACGCGGATCTCGTCGGTCGAGAGCTTGAGCAGCGATGTGCCCAGCGCTTCCTGCGAGCCCTGCATGTCGGCCTTGATGATGATGGGCAGGGTCTGGACCTCGCCTGCACCCATTTCGGCAAACATGTTCTCGAGCTTGGCAGCCTGCTGGCGGGCCAGCTTGGTGTGGCGGAACTTGCCGGCGCGGTAGGTCGCGATTTCGCGGGCACGACGCTCGTCCTGCAGCACCATGAAGTCGTCGCCGGCCTGGGGCACGTCGGACAGACCCTGGATTTCCACCGGGATGGAGGGGCCGGCAGACTTGGTCTGCTTGCCGTCTTCGTCCAGCATGGCGCGCACGCGGCCGTAGGTCTGGCCTGCCAGCACCACGTCGCCCACCTTCAGCGTACCGGACTGCACCAGCACCGTGGCCACAGGGCCGCGGCCCTTGTCCAGCTGGGCTTCGATGACCAGGCCCTTGGCAGCGGCTTCCACGGGAGCGGTCAGCTCCAGCACTTCGGCCTGCAGCAGAACCTGCTCCAGCAGCTCGTCGATGCCCTGGCCGGTCTTGGAGGACACGGCGATGAACGGGGACTCGCCGCCGTACTCTTCAGGCACCACCTGCTCGGCCACCAGGCCTTGCTTGACGCGGTCGAGGTTGGCATCGGGCTTGTCGGCCTTGGTGATGGCAACCACGATGGGCACACCAGCCGCCTTCGCGTGCTTGATGGCTTCCTTGGTCTGGGGCATCACGCCGTCGTCGGCCGCGCACACCAGGATGACGATGTCGGTGGCCTGGGCACCACGGGCACGCATGGCCGTGAAGGCCTCGTGGCCCGGGGTATCCAGGAAGGTGACGATGCCGCGGGGCGTCGTCACATGGTAGGCACCGATGTGCTGGGTAATGCCACCGGCTTCGCCCGACGCCACCTTGGTGCGGCGGATGTAGTCCAGCAGCGAGGTCTTGCCGTGGTCCACGTGGCCCATGACGGTGACCACGGGAGCACGCGACTCCTGGGCAGCTTCCTGCTGGGACACTTCCTCGGCCGTGAAGGCTTCGGGATCGTCCAGCGCGGCGACCTTGGCCGTGTGGCCCATTTCCTCGACCACGATCATGGCCGTGTCCTGGTCCAGAGGCTGGTTGATGGTGACCATCTGGCCCATCTTCATCAGCACCTTGATCAGCTCGGACGCCTTGACCGACATCTTGTGGGCCAGTTCGGCCACGGTGATGGTCTCAGGCACGTGCACTTCGATGGCGCGGAATTCCGCTGCCGCGCTCTGGTGCTGACCGTCATGACGGTCATTGCCACGACGGCCGCCACGCGGGCCGCCGCGCCAGTTGGAACGGCCACCCACGCCACCGGAGCTGTCGCCACGGGTCTTGATTTCCTTCTTCTTGCCATCGCCAGCCCAGCTCGACGAGAGCTTGGCGGACTTGACTTCCTTGCCGGCACCGGCAGGCGCACCCGCACGCGCACCGGCTCCACCGGTGGTCGTGCCAGCGGGCTTGTGCAGCGTGGTCTTCTTGGCATCGCCGGCAGCGGGCGCTGCAGGCTTGGCCACGGGCTTGGGCTCTTCAGGCTTCTTGGCCACGAGCACCTTCTTGGGCGCAGCCATCATGGCGCGAATGGCTTCGGCCTCGGCCAGCGCCTTGCGGCGGCGGTCTTCCAGATCCTTGGCGCGTTCGGCTTCCTCGGCCGCGCGGGCCTTGGATTCTTCCTCGGCCTTGACGCGAGCCGCAACCTGGGCTTCGGCGCGCGCGGCCTGGCCTGCAGCCTGCTCACGCGAAGCTTCCTGCTTTGCGCGGTTGGCCTCGAGGATCTTTGCGGCTTCTGCAGCCGCATAGGCGCTTGCGCGCTCTTCGGCTTCTCGCTCGCGTTGTTGAACTAGTTCGCGCTCTTCGCGCTCACGGCGTTGCTGTGCCAATTCTTCCTCCTCGCGGCCGATCATTTCGGCCTGGCGACGTGCTTCCCCTTCGCGGCGCACCAGATCCTGGGACTCGCGCTCCGATGCCGCGCGCTGCTCCTGGGCAGCGGCAACGACAGCGGGATCGGAGGCACCCTCGGCGACCTCGTCACGCTTGACGAAGGTGCGCTTCTTGCGCACTTCCACCTGGATGGTGCGGGCGCGGCCCGACGAATCGGCCTGCTTGATCTCGCTTGTGGACCGTTTGGTCAGCGTGATCTTCTTGGCGCCACTTCCGTGGCTGGCCTGCAGATGGCTGAGCAGTTGCTGCTTGTCGCCGTCGGTCAACGCATCCGATGCGTTGTCCTTGGCGACGCCTGCAGCCTTGAGCTGCTGCAGCAACGTGTCAGGGGTCTTGTTGAGCTCTCTTGCAAACTCGGCAACCGTATTACTGGACATATATGCTCTGAACCTCCCTGACCTTACTCTTGCCCTTCGGTGAACCAGTGTTCACGCGCCTTCATGATCAAAGCCTTCGCTTCTTCCTCGGTCTGCCCGGTCAGCTCGGTCAACTCGTCGATGGCCAGATCGGCCAGATCGTCTCGGGTGTGCACATCGGCCTCGGCCAGCTTGTCCACGATCTCCGGAGTCATTCCCTCGAGCGTCAGCAGATCCTGCGACACTTTGCCCACGTTTTCCTCGTGCGCGATTTCCTGCGTCAGCAGTGCATCTTTCGCCCGGGTGCGCAACTCGTTCACCGTCTCTTCGTCGAACGCCTCGATTTCGAGCATTTCCTGCAGCGGCACATAGGCCACTTCTTCCAGGGTCTCGAAACCTTCCTCGATGAGGATGTTGGCGATTTCCTCGTCCACATCGAGCTTTTCCATGAACAGCTGGCGCGCAACAGCGGACTCGTCCGCCTGCTTTTGCGCAGACTCAGCCGCGTCCATGATGTTGATCTTCCAGCCGGTGAGCTCGGAAGCCAGGCGAACATTCTGACCGCCACGGCCGATGGCGATGGCGAGGTTTTCCTCGTCAACCACCACGTCCATGGCATGCTTTTCCTCGTCCACAACGATGGACGACACATTGGCCGGAGCCAGCGCGCCAATCACGAACTGTGCAGGGTCTTCGGACCACAGCACGATGTCCACGCGCTCGCCAGCCAGTTCATTGGTGACGGCGTTGACACGGGTGCCTCGCACGCCGACGCAGGTGCCGATGGGATCGACACGCTTGTCATGGCTGAGCACGGCGATCTTGGCGCGGCTGCCGGAATCGCGAGCGCAGCTCTTGATCTCCAGCAGGCCCTGCTCGATCTCGGGCACTTCATTGCGGAACAGCTCGACCATGAACTCGGGCGCCGAGCGCGACAGGATGATGGGCGCGCCGCGCAGCGTGGCGTCCACTTCCATGATCATGGCCCGCACGCGGTCGCCGTTGCGCAGGTTTTCCTTGGGGATCATCTCGTTGCGGCGCAGGCGTCCTTCGACACGGCCGGCCTCGACGATGATGTCGCCCTTGTCCATGCGCTTGACGGTGCCCGTGAAGATCCGGTCGCCGCGCGACAGGAACTCGTTGAGCAGCATTTCGCGCTCGGCGTCACGGATCTTCTGCAGGATGACCTGCTTGGCCGCCATGGCGCCGATGCGGCCGATGGGCACCGACTCGATCTCTTCCTCGATGTACTCGCCTTCGGAGATACCGGGGACGCGGTCCTGTGCGTCCATCAGCATTTCTTCGGCATCGGGGTTTTGCAGGCCCGCATCATCGGGCACCACCAGCCAGCGGCGGAAGGTGTCGTAGTTACCGCTATCGCGATCGATGGCCACGCGGATGTCCACCTCACCTTGGTACAGCTTCTTGGTGGCCTGGGCCAGGGCCGATTCCACTGCACCGAACACCAGATCGCGCTCCACGTTCTTTTCGCGCGAAATGGCTTCTACCAACATCAACAATTCGCGATTCATGCGACGACTCTCCTATTTCAATCACACAGGAAGGGGATGGCAGTGCCCTTCCTGCCCCAATGATTCGACGTACCCTGCCTGCTCCGATCAGACCGGCTTGGCAGAACGCCCCTTGAAATCCACGATGGGAGCCAGACGCGCCTCGCGCAGCTCCTCCAGAGTGAAGCCCAGCGCCTGCAGGGGCGCGGGAACACGCTTTTTGCTGACCTTCTGGCCAGGCTTGACGGGTGGCTCGTCGCTCCAGACGATCTGCCAGCCACCATCTTCGGCACGCTCCAGCGTGCCGCGGAATTTCTTGCGATTGGCGCTGACCTGCCCTTCAGCGGCGGCGCCGATGGGCTCCTTGAGGGTCAGGTCGATGACTTCACCGACAAAGCGGGTGAAGTCCTGCTCGTGCCGCAGGGGGCGGTCGATACCAGGGGAGGAGACCTCAAGGCGCGTGTAATCTGCGCCATCAACCTCAAGCGCGAACTGCAGCTGGCGCGTGATCTTCTCGCAGTCCTCGACTGTCACGAACTGCTCCGGCACCACCGGCCCGCCCTCCACCGGGGGCTGCCAAGGCAAATCAATTGTGACGCGCAACAGCCCGCCCGCGGAGCGTTCTATTTCCACCAGGTCATAGCCCAGACCTGTCACGGTTTGTTCAACGATTTGCTGTAGTGCCACGTGTATTTAAATTCAGTCCTGCAAACACAAAAGACCCGGAACGCCCCTGAAACATTGGCAGCAGCCATGTCCCAACAGCGCCGAGCCCCATGGCAATCCCGAAGGTCGCCCGAAGATCGCCCAAAAAAAAGGGCGGTTGGTACCCGCCCGTTTGGTCGTGAATATGCCATTGTATCCGCAAACGACCTTCAGGCCAAGCCCGCCCCGCACAAAAGCGGGGACAGGACGGGGCGCTCAGGCCCGCCCGCGCACCCTTGGCCCGGCGTCAGGCGCCAACGCGCTCCAACGCCTGCGCCGACTGGAGCCGCCGCAAGAGGGCCTGCGCCTCGGCGGGATCGGCAGGGGCCGCGCCCGGATCCTGGGCCAGTGACTGCAGCATGCGCGCCACAACCCCCGCCTGGGGCAGCACCGGCCCCAGAAAACGTGCGCGATCGCCATCGGCCACCAGCAGCGAGGGGAAGGTTTCGATGTCCAGATCTCCGGCCACGTCCTCGCGGTCCTCGACATCAAGCCAGACAAAGCGCATCTGCGGGAACTGGCTTGCCAGTTCCGCAAACGTGCTTCGGTATTGGTTGCAAACGCCGCACCATTGCGCGCACAGGCAAACCACCCACCAGGGGCGGGTGGCGTCGCTGTCGTCCGGCAGCTTGCCGGCCATTGAATCCATGAAAGCCCCTCAGAAACCACGCCCTTCCCGGGCGCGATAAACCTCCATGTTACCGATTTCCGCTGCCTTGTTGCCCCAGGCGTTGCGCACATAGCTGGCCACGGCGGCCACCTGTGCGTCGGACAGCACATGACCGAAAGGCGGCATGCCGTGCGGCTGCGGCTGCTGCCGGGTGGAGGGTGGGTAGCCCCCCTCCAGCAACACCAGCAACAGGTTGCGCGGCTCGGCCAGGGTCACGGAGGCATTGCCCGCAAGCGCGGGAAACGCGCCCGGCGTTCCCTGGCCCTCGGCACCGTGGCAAACCGCGCATTGCCGCTCGTAGATGGCCCGCCCCAAGGCCATTTGCCCGGATGGCACGGGCGCGGCAGCAGGCCTGCTCCTGTCTCTTATACACATCTGACGCTGCCGACGAAATGCGAACAAAAAAAGGGGGGGGGGGGGGGGGGGGGGGGGGGGGGGGGGGGGGGGGGGGGGGGGGGGGGGGGGGGGGGGGGGGGGGGGGGGGGGGGGGGGGGGGGGGGGGGGGGGGGGGGGGGGGGGGG
>NZ_JAELTK010000059.1:0-39081 GCF_016428765.1 Delftia sp. ASV31 | reverse complement strand
ACAGCGTGACCAGCCCCGCCACATACGAGCCGTTGTAGCCCATGCGCGCGGCCAGCACATAGCACGACGATGCGGTGGGCAGGGCAGAGAAGGCCATGAGGATCAGCGCCTGCGCACCGCTCAGGCCAAACGCCCGCACCATGGCATAGGCGATCAGCGGCTGCACCAGATGCCGCACGGCCAGCAGGCACACGGCCAGCAGCTTGCCGGCGGCCAGCGCGCCGAACTGCATGCCGGCGCCGGCAGACATCAGGCCCAGCGCGATGGAGGCTGCGCCTATGCGGGAGATCGACGGCTCGATCAGCGCCGGCAGCTTCAGCCCCAGCGCGCTGAACACCAGGCCCGACAGCGTGCCCACGATCAGCGGATTGCGCACCAGCTGCCCCAGGAAGTGCTGGTTGCTGCCGCGCGCCATGGGCCAGACGGCCGCGATATTGCACAGCGGCACGCTCACGCCGATCAGCACCGAGATGAACAGCAGGCCCTCAGGCCCTGCCAGCCGGCTGGCCAGCGCCAGGCCGATGAAGGAGTTGAAGCGAAACGCCACCTGCACGGCACCCGCATGCTCGCGTGTGTCGATCCGGCCGCGCAGGCCCGGCCACCAGGGCAGGCTGTAGGCCAGGCCGATGCCCACCAGGGCCGCACACACGCCAGCGGCCAGCAAGTGGGAGGTGGCACCCCAGTCCACCGGGCTCTTGACGATGGAGTGGAACAGCAGCACCGGGAACAGCAGGTAGTACACCAGCGCCTCCACTGCCTGCCAGACCGTGCGGTTGAGCTGTGTGAAGCGGCACAGCACGTAGCCAAGCACGATGAGCGAAAAATCGGGGAAGAGCAGCACGGCGTAGTTCACGGGGGCAGAGCATAAGCGCAACCCCGCAGTCGCACGGCCGGGGTGGTGGGAGGGGTGGGATGGCCTACGGGTAAACACCGGGAAATCAGTGCTGGGACAAACTGTGACAACCGGGCCCCGGGCCTTAGCATCGCTGGGGTCCACACAGCCGATCCGAAAGCGCAGGTCCTGACGACCGTCAAGCGCGCAGCGGGCTCCAGGCCCCACCATGGCTGTTCCGTGGCAGCGTTTGCGAGCCTTCGTTTCGCAGACCATCCATCCGCAGGCACGGCCTTGCGGATGTCCATGAAACCTTCTTCGTCAACACGACCCCCAAAAGGAGATCTTGTATGAATCGTCGCAGCTGGATGGGCCTGACCCTGGTCCTCGCAAGCACCGGAGCCCTGGCCCAGGCCTATCCCACCAAGCCGATCAAGCTGGTGGTGCCCTTCGCCCCCGGTGGCACGACCGACATCATCGCCCGCGTGATCGCCGAACCCCTGACCAAGGAACTGGGCCAGCCCGTGGTGGTGGACAACCGCGGCGGCGGCGGCGGCGTCATCGGCGCCATGGAAACCGCGCGCTCGCAGCCCGATGGCTACAGCCTGGGCATCGCCACGGTCTCGACCACGGCGACCAACCCTGCGATCAACCCCAAGATCTCGTACAACACGCTGACGGACTTCACGCCCATCATCAACGTGGCGGCCACGCCCAACGTGATTGCGGTGAACCCCAAGTTCCCCGCCAAGGACTACAAGAGCTTCGAGGCCGAACTCAAGAAGTCCCAGGGCAAGTACTCCTATGCCTCCTCGGGCACGGGCGGCATCCAGCACATGCTGATGGAGCTGTACAAGAGCCTGACCAACACCTTCGTCACCCACATCCCCTACCGCGGTGCGGGCCCGGCGCTCAACGACGTGGTGGCGGGCCAGGTGCCCATGGTGCTGGACAACCTGCCCTCGGCCCTGCCGTTCATCAAGGACAACCGCCTGGTGCCCATCGTGGTGGCCGCGCCCCAGCGCCTGGCCGTGCTGCCCAATGTGCCCACCTTCAAGGAAGTGGGCCTGGAGCCGGTGAACCGCATGGCCTACTACGGCATCCTGGGCCCCAAGAACATGCCCAAGGACGTGGTGGACAAGATCAACGCCGCCGTGCGCAAGGTGCTGCAGGACCCGGCCGTGCGCAAGCGCATCGAGGACACGGGCTCCCTGGTCATCGGCAACTCGCCTGAAGAGTTCGCCAAGCAGATCAAGGACGAGTACGAGACGTACAAGAAGGTGGTCGTTCAGCAGAAACTCACGCTGGAGTAAGCACCGCCTTGAGCGGTTGGCTCAGAACCCGAGGCTCCTTGCGGACCTCGGGTTTTTTCGTTGTAGGCTTGATGGGATGTCCCAAGTGCCTGTTGCTTCCATCGCTTCCCCATCGGCTGCCGAAGCCGAATCTGCTGCCGATCCTGCATCCTGGCCGGCGCCGCTTCCGGCCAGCCTGGATGCGCTGGACCTGTTCATGGATGCGCTGCTGCTGGAGGACGGGCTGTCGCGCAATACGCTGGCGGCCTATCGCCGGGATCTGACGGCCTGGGGGCGGTGGCTGGCGCACCAACAGCCGCCGCTGGCGCTGGATGCGGCGGGCGAGCTGGAGCTGCAGGGCTATTTCGCGGTGCGGGTGGAGCAGACCAAGGCCAGTTCTTCCAACCGGCGGCTGACGGTGCTGCGCCGCTATTACCACTGGGCGCTGCGCGAGCAGCGCATTGCCGCCGATCCCACGGCACGCATGCTGGCGGCCCGGCAGCCGCCGCGCGTGCCGCATACGCTGACGCAGGCGCAGGTGGAGGCACTGCTCAGGGCGCCCGATGTCGATACGCCGCTGGGCCTGCGTGACCGCGCCATGCTGGAGCTGATGTATGCCAGCGGCCTGCGCGTGAGCGAGCTGGTGGATCTGCCCTTGCATGGCATCGATCTGCGCTCGGGCGTGTTGCGAGTGACGGGCAAGGGGCAAAAGGAAAGGCTGGTGCCCTTCGGCCAGGAGGCGCACTGGTGGCTGGAGCGCTACCTGGCCACGGCGCGTGGTGCCATCCTGGGCGGGCAGCGCAGCGATGCGGTCTTCGTGACCCAGCGCGGAGCGGCCATGAGCCGCGTGATGTTCTGGGTCATCGTCAAGCGCTGCGCGCAGGTTGCGGGCGTCACGGCACCGCTGTCGCCGCACACGCTGCGCCATGCCTTCGCCACCCACCTGCTCAACCATGGCGCAGACCTGCGCGTGGTGCAGATGCTGCTGGGCCATGCCGACATCTCCACCACCACCATCTACACCCATGTGGCGCGCGAGCGGCTCAAGGCATTGCACGCTTTGCACCATCCGCGTGGTTGATTGGATGTGTAGGGTTCGCCGGTTTGGGTGTTTCTTCCGTTGAAATCGTCGAAGTGGCAAAGCCTGTCCCGGGGATATGCGCTTTGCAGAACAATCACCGCCGTGTTCGATGTGTTTCTGCGGAGTTTTCGATGACTGATTTCCTGCGCCGGCATGTGCTGGTGACTTCCATGCTGGCGGCGACGGTCGCTGCTGCGGCCTTGCCGATGTCCGCGTCGGCCGCCGATGCCGCCTGGCCCAGCCGGCCCATCCGCGTGGTGGTTTCCTATCCGGCCGGTGGCGTCAGCGACGTGGTGGCGCGCGCCCTGGGCGAGAAGCTGGCCGCCCGCCTGGGCCAGCCCGTGGTGGTGGACAACAAGGCCGGCGCCGGCGGCGCCATCGGTCTGGACCTGGTGGCCAAGGCCGCACCTGATGGCTATACGCTGGGCTTTTCCTCCATCAGCCCGCTGACGCTGAGCCCGCACCTGGGCAAGCCGCTGTTCGATCCGCAGCGCGATCTCGTGCCCGTGACCAGCGTGATGTATTCGCCCGTGCTGCTGCTGGGCACGGCCCGCTCCACGGCGACCGATTTCAAGGCACTGGTGGCGCAGGCCAAGGCCCAGCCCGGCGAAGTCCGCTGGGCCACGGCCGGCCTGGCCTCGCTGGGCCACATCATGCTCGAGCAGATCATGTATGCCTCGCAGGCCAGGATCACGCACATTCCCTACAAGGGCGGCGGCCAGCAGCTCAATGATGGCCTGAGCGCCCAGTTCGAGGTGCTCTCCACCAACGCCGGGCCGGCCGTGCTGCAGCACATCAAGGCGGGCAAGTTCAAGGCCCTGGCCGTGGGTGCTCCCCAGCGCCTGGAGTCGCTGCCCGGCGTGCCCACGCTGGCCGAGTTGGGCTACAAGAGCGCCAACATGACCTCGGTGTTCGGCATCTTCGCGCCCGCAGGAACGCCCGCGCCCGTGCTGCAAAGGCTCAATGCCGAGATCAACCAGGTGCTGACCCAGCCCGACATGCGTGCCAAGCTGGAGGCCACCGACAACGTGGCCACGGGCGGCAAGGCCGAGGATTTCGCGCGCCAGATCGAGGCCGAGTCCCAGTCCAACGCGCGCATCATCCAGGCTGCAGGCATCAAGCTGAACTGATACCGCTGCGGCGCGTGGCATGCAAAAAGGGCTTGCGGCTTCCCGGCCGCAAGCCCTTTGCCATGGTGGCTGACCCGTTCAGACCGTGGCGTCGTCCGCCGTGAGGTTGTCGGCCCAGGCCAGGGCCTGCAGGTGCGCCCAGTTGACCTGGTGGTTGGACAGCTGCAAGGCGTTGGCGGCGCGCGCAAAGCCTTCGTCGTCGCCGCTTTCGCAGGCGCGCGTCAGCTCCAGGAAGGGCGCGAACACGCCCTTGTTGTGCACCAGCGCATCGATCACGGGCTGGGGCAGGGCGATGGATTCCAGCGCCTTTTCCATGGGCTGGCCCAGCATCACGTCCAGCAGCGAGAACACGCCCACCACGAAGGCGTTGTCGCATTCCTCGGGCGAGAGCAGCTCGGCCGTCAGCAGCTCCATCAGGCGTCCGCGCACCACGGCGGTCTGGCCCACGGCCGGCGGCGTGCCGCCCGCGCGCGAGGTGGTCAGCAGCAGCGCGGCCCAGCGGAACAGCTTCTTGAGGCCCAGGATCATCACCGCGTGGCGGAACGAGGTGATCTCGCAGGACAGGCCGAAGCCCGAGGAGTTGATGAAGCGCAGCAGGTTGAAGGACAGCGTGGGGTCCTTCTTGAGCAGGGCCTCGATCTCGTCCGTGCTGGCCTGCTGGCGCACCAGGTTGATCAGCTGGATGATGGTGGCCTGCGTGGGGCGGATGGTGCGCGCCTGCACGAGTTGCGGCTGGGCGAACCAGAAGCCCTGGAACAGCCGCACGCCCAGGTCGCGCATGCGCTCGAACTGCTCGGAGGTCTCGACCTTCTCGGCCACGATCTGGGCATTGGTATGGGCGCGCGCGAAATTCACCAGGGTCTCGGCATCGGCCAGTGCAAAGGTCTGCATGTCCAGCTTGATGAATGCGGCCGCAGGCAGCCAGCTGGCATAGGCGCGGCGCAGCAGGTGCTGGTTGAAGGCCAGGCGGAAGCCGCGCTGGCGCAGGGCCTGGAAGGTGGGCAGGCGCTCTTCGATATCGGCTGTGGTGGCGTTCTCGCCCAGCGTGGTCACTTCCAGCACCACCTTGTCGGGGTGGATCAGTTCCAGGTGGCCGCCGGCCAAGCTGTCATGCGTGCAATTGATGAAGACCGTCTTCTTGCCCACCAGCGCCTCGGCTCCCGCATACGACAGTGCGTTGAACAGCAGGGCGGCGTCGGAGGCCGCCGTGTGCGCATGCTGGGCTGTGGAGCGATCGAAGAGTTCATAGCCGAAGACATCGCGCGCCTCGTTGACGATGGCCTGGCGCGCAATGACGGCCACCTGTCCGTCCTCCACTCCTTCTGGCAGGGGTGGTGGCGGAGCGGAGGAGTTGTCGTTGGTAGTCATTTGGAAGCTGAGAAAGATGAAGGAGCGGCGGCGTTGAGTTGCATGCGATAGCTCATGACTATAGCGAGCTGTCTGCCAGTTGATCGGTCCAGGCCAGGGCCTGCAGATGGGCCCAGTTGATCTGCTGGCTGCTCAGGCGCAGTGCGTCTGCGCTGCGATTGAAGGCTGCGTCGTCGCTGGCTTCGCAGGCCTGGGCCAGGATCAGCAGCTCGCCCAGCACGCCTTCATGGCGCAGCACGGCGGCGGAGACGGCATCGGGCACGGGGATCAGGCTCATGGCCACGTCCTGCGGCAGGTCCAGCATGCTGCCCAGCAGCGAGAAGATGCCGACGACGAAGGCCTGGTCGGAGTCTTCCTCGCTCAGCGATTCCTGGGCCAGCAGCTCCATCAGCCGCCCGCGGATCACGGCGGTCTGGCCGATGGCCGGCGGCGGGCCGCCGTTGCGAGATGCGGTCAGCAGCATTGCCGCCCAGCGGAACAGCTTCTTGAGGCCCATGAGCATCACGGCCTGGCGGAAGGAGGTGATCTCGCGTTGCACGCCAAAACCCACGGAATTGATCAGGCGCATCAGGTTGAAGGCCAGGCCTGCATCCTTCTTGAGCACGTCCTCGATGGCATCGGTGCTGGCCTGCTGGCGCACCAGATTCAGCAGCTGGACGATGCTTTGCTGCGAGGGCGACAGCAGCTTGGTGCGCACCACCGTGGGCCGCGCAAACCAGAAGCCCTGGAACAGCTGTATGCCCAGGCGGCCCACCTGCTCATGCTGCTGGGCGCTTTCCACCTTCTCGGCGATCAGCTCGGCGCGCGTGTGGCGGCCGGCGAAGTTGACCAGCACGGCCAACTGGTCAGGGGCCAGCACGGACAGGTCGAACTTGATGTAGTCGGCCAGGGGCAGCCAGGCCGCATAGGCGGACTCCAGCACCGTGTGATTGAAGGCCAGGTTGAAGCCGCGCGCGCGCAGATTGCTGAGGATGGGCAGGCGGGCCTGCACCTCTTGTTGTGCGGCCAGGCCCAGCGGCGGGATCTCCAGCACCACCTTGTCGGGGTTGAGCAGCTCCAGATGCCCGCCGGCCAGGCTTTCATGCGTGCAGTTGACGAACATCAACTTGGTGCCGACCAGATCTTCCTCGCCGGCATGCGACAGGGCCGTGAACACCAGGGACACGTCCGAGGCCGCCGTATGGTCCGGGTAGGCGCGCGAACGGTTGAAAAGCTCGTAGCCGATGATCTGCTGCACCCCGTTGACGATGGCCTGGCGCGCGATCATTCCCCGGTCTGTGGACGCGGGGCTGGCCGCAGGGGCATCGTTGAAGAGATGGACAGGCAATTCGGTCATGGAGTGTTCGGTCGAAGAGGCACGGTAAGCAGCAGATCTGATTGTAGGAATGTTCTGAATAAATATGCCGACAGGCAGTGTCTGCTGGGACAAGTCCGATTGCGGAGTCGGGCCCATCCTAGTTTGTAAACCATTGTGCGGCCATGCGGACGGGACGGGCCTGTCCGCGCGGCTGTGGCGGTCTTTCTTCAGACCTGCTGCAGCCAGGCCAGTTCGGTATCGGTGAAGCCAGCGGCGCGGCGCGCGCGCTCGTTGAAGGGCGGGCGCAGGCGCGGTGCCTCGTAGCGCTGCGTCAGGTGCTGGTAGTGCGCCTCCGGCTCCAGGCCTTCACGCTCGCACAGCCAGCGGTACCAGTGGTTGCCTATGGCCACGTGGCCCACTTCCTCGCGCAGGATGATGTCGAGGATGTCCACGGCCGCCAGCGCGTCGGGCGCGCGCGTGTTGCGCAGCTTGTTCTGGATCTGGGGCGTGGCGTCCAGGCCCCGTGCCTCCAGCGTGCGTGGCACCAGGGCCATGCGGGCCACCACGTCATGCGCGGTCTTCTCGCACATGGTCCACAGGCCCTGGTGGGCCGGGAAGTCGCCATAGTCGTGGCCCAGGTGCGCGCGCAGATGCTCGCGCAGCAGGCGAAAGTGCTTGGCCTCCTCGGCGGCCACCTGCAGCCAGTCCAGGTAGTACTGCTGCGGCATGCCGTCAAAGCGCCAGACGGCATCCAGCGCCAGATTGATGGCGTTGAACTCGATGTGGGCAATGGCGTGGATCAGCACGGCCCGGCCTTCGGGCGTGGCCGGCGAGCGCCTTGCAACGGCAGTGTGGTGGCGCAGCTCGGGCCGCAGAGGGCGGCCGGGCAGGTCCGGTGCGGGATCGGGCAGGGCCGGTGCCTGCGCTGCTATTGAATAAAGCGCCTGCCGTGCATACATGTCCAACGCGGCGGCGGCCTTTTCCTCGGGGTCCGGGAGGCACAAAACCTCAAGGGCGCGGTGACGTAACTCCATCCCTACAATTCTAGGTTTCCTGCCATCACCAATAATTGACGGAGACAAAGACCCATGGCGATTTATGAACTGGATGGAGTGGCCCCTGAAGTGGCAGCATCGGCCTGGGTGGCCGACAGCGCCGAGGTCATGGGCAATGTGCAGCTGGCCGAAGACGCCAGCATCTGGTTCAGCGCCGTGCTGCGCGGCGACTGCGAGAGCATCTCCATCGGCGAGGGAAGCAACATCCAGGACGCCAGCGTGCTGCATGCCGACCTGGGCAAGCCGCTGGTCGTGGGGCGCCATGTGACCGTGGGCCACCAGGTCATGCTGCATGGCTGCACCATCGGCGACGAGTCGCTGATCGGCATCGGTGCCGTGGTGCTCAACGGCGCGAAGATCGGCAGGAACTGCCTGGTCGGCGCAGGCGCCCTCATCACCGAGGGCAAGGAGTTTCCCGATGGCTCGATGATCATCGGCAGCCCGGCCAAGGCCGTGCGCCAATTGACGCCCGAGCAGATCGAAGGCTTGCGCCGCAGCGCCCAACACTATGTCGATAATGCGCGCCGGTTCAAGACCGGGCTGCGCAAGCTGGGCTGAGCGAGGCCCGGCACTTTTTTACGGAATCCATCAGCGTGTCTGAACTGCATAAATTCATCTTCGAAGGCCTGCCCGTGCGCGGCTCCATCGTCCGCCTCACCGACGCCTGGCAGGAAATCCTGCAACGCCGCGCGGGCAACGGCGAGACCGGCGCCTACCCCGCCGCCGTGCGCGAACTGCTGGGCGAAATGGCGGCTGCCGGCGTGCTCATGCAGTCCAACATCAAGTTCAACGGCGCCCTGGTCTTCCAGGTCATGGGCGACGGCCCGGTCAAGCTGGCCGTGGCCGAGGTGCAGTCCGACTTCGGCCTGCGCGCCACCGCCACCCTGATCGGGGAGGCGCCCGAAGGCGCCACGCTGGAGCAACTGCTCAATGTGAACGGTGGTGGCCGCTGCGCCATCACGCTGGACCCCAAGGGACGCCAGCCGGGCCAGCAGCCCTACCAGGGCGTGGTGCCGCTGCAGGATGCGCAAGGCCGCAGGTTCTCCAAGGTGTCCGATGCACTGCAGCACTACATGCTGCAGTCCGAGCAGCTGGACACCGTGCTGGTGCTGGCCGCCGATGACCAGTTGGCTGCCGGCCTGCTGATCCAGCGCATGCCGGTCAAGGGCGAGGCCAACCTGGCCTCCGCCACCGAAAGCGAGCAATCGGGCCAGGACGCCATCGGCCTGAACGAGGACTACAACCGCATCGCCACGCTGGCCGCCAGCCTGACGCGCGAGGAACTGCTCACGCTGGATGTGGAAACCATCCTGCGGCGCCTGTTCTGGGAAGAGAAGCTGATGCGCTTCGTCCCCCAGCAGGACGAAGAGCGCCCGCGCTTTGCCTGCACCTGCAGCCGTGAGCGCGTGGGCGCCATGCTGGTCTCGCTGGGCATTGAAGAGGTGGACAGCATCCTGGAGGAGCGCGGCAATATCGAGGTGGGCTGCGACTTCTGCGGCAAGCAGTATGAGTTCGATCCCATCGATGCCGCCCAGTTGTTCACCGAAGCCGGCAAGCAGCCGCCGACCTCGACGAACGTGCAGTAAATACGCTCGGAGTCAGTCGCGCCCGCTGCGCAGCGCGTCGAACAATCGCCGCTCGCAGTCCGGGTCGCTGCATTGCTCGCAGCCGTAGGGGCGAAGGCGCGCGCTGCGTTGCGCGGGGCTTGCGGGCAGCCAGGACCAGTCCATTTGCGGAGCCTTGAGCCTGAGCGACTCGGCCAGCTGTTGCCATTGCCGGGCGGTATTGCCATAGAGCACCACGTAGTCGCGTGACTGGCTTTGCAATTGGTCACGCCAATGCTGGAGCTGGGCGGCAGGGCCATTGCTCACCCCTTCGTGCTCGGTGACGGGGGCTCTCCAATCCAGTCCCAGCAGGTAGACGGCCCCATGTTCCGGCAGAGACTGCCCCGGCTCGGCCGCCAGGCATTGCCAGTCAGCAGGAGATGCTCCGTGGTGCCGCCAGGCCTGGCGCAGTGCATGGGCCATGGAAAGCGCGAGCGCGGGCGGCGATCCCAGAAGAATCACCGGGGGCGGGGGCAAGCGGTCTGTGTCCAAGTACCTGTCTCGGCTTGCGCGCGGGCCCGGTTAAGGGGCGCAGGCGCCTTGTTGCAAAAGCACAAGGCCGGCATGAAGCCGGCCTTGGTGCAAAAAATCCCAACCTTCAGCGCCGCACGATCTGCACGAAGATCTCGTTGGGCTTGACCATGCCCAGCTCGCTGCGGGCCTTTTCCTCGACCATGGCCAGGCCGTCCTTGAGGTCGTTGACCTCGGAGGCCAGGCGGTCGTTCTCGGCCTTTTCCAGGGCATTGGCCACGTTCTGGTCGTGGATCTGCTGCTGCAGTTCCTTGACGTAGGCCACGCTGCCATGGCCCAGCCACAACTGCGCGTGCACGGCGGCGAGCAGGGCGAGCAGGACAAGGGGGACGACGCGGTTGACCATGGCAGCAGATGTTGCGGAAAGGAAAAAGGCTTGCAGGCCGGATGGCTTGCAAGCCTAACGCTTTTCAGCGCAGGTTGTAGAAAGCCTCGCGGCCGGGGTAGTGGGCGATGTCACCCAGGTCTTCCTCGATGCGCAGCAGCTGGTTGTACTTGGCGATGCGGTCCGAACGGCTCAGCGAGCCGGTCTTGATCTGGCCCGCATTGGTGCCCACGGAGATGTCGGCAATCGTCGAATCCTCGGTTTCACCCGAGCGGTGCGAGATCACGGCCGTGTAGCCTGCGCGCTTGGCCATTTCGATGGCGGCGAAGGTTTCGGTCAGCGTGCCGATCTGGTTGATCTTGATCAGGATGGAGTTGGCGATCTTCTTGTCGATGCCTTCCTTCAGGATCTTGGTGTTGGTGACGAACAGGTCGTCGCCCACCAGCTGGACCTTGGCGGCCAGGCGGTCGGTCAGGATCTTCCAGCCATCCCAGTCGCCTTCGGCCATGCCGTCCTCGATGGAGATGATGGGGTACTTGTCGCACCAGCCGGCCAGCATGTCGGTCCACTGGGTGGCGGTCAGCGTCAGGTTGCCTTCACCGGCCAGCACGTACATGCCGTCCTTGTAGAACTCGCTGGCGGCGCAGTCCAGGCCCAGGGCGATCTGTTCGCCGGCCTTGTAGCCTGCGTTTTCGATGGCCTGCAGGATCAGCTGGATGGCGGCTTCGTGGTTTTCCACGGAAGGCGCAAAACCGCCTTCGTCGCCCACGGCCGTGCTCATGCCCTTGTCGTGGATGATCTTCTTGAGCGCGTGGAAGACTTCGGCGCCCCAGCGCACGGCTTCGCGGAACGAAGGCGCGCCCACGGGGATGATCATGAATTCCTGCAGGTCCAGGCTGTTGTTGGCGTGCGCGCCGCCGTTGATGACGTTCATCATCGGCACGGGCAGCTGCATGCCGCCCATGCCGCCCAGGTAGCGGTACAGCGGCAGGCCGGCTTCTTCGGCGGCGGCGCGGGCCACGGCCATGGAGACGGCCAGCATGGCGTTGGCGCCCAGGCGGCCCTTGTTGTCCGTGCCGTCCAGGTCGATCAGGGTCTTGTCCAGGAAGGCCTGCTCGGAGGCGTCCAGGCCCAGCACGGCTTCGGAGATCTCGGTGTTGATGTGCTCGACGGCCTTGAGCACGCCCTTGCCCAGGTAGCGGCTCTTGTCGCCGTCACGCAGCTCGATGGCTTCGCGCGAGCCGGTGGACGCGCCCGAAGGCACGGCGGCGCGGCCCATCACGCCCGATTCCAGCAGCACGTCGCATTCGACGGTGGGGTTGCCGCGGCTGTCCAGCACTTCGCGGCCTACGATGTCAACGATTGCACTCATGGCATTTCCTTTGCGGTTTTTGAAATCGGTGTGCAGGCGGGTTCCGGTGAGGTTGCGCCCTGGTGCTTGCCGGGCAAGCGGTATGGGTGGTCGGTGGCGTGGCAGGCTGCCGCGCCGCCGGGCACAGCCATGCTCCGCGGCGCAGTATCTGCGATCGGGCGGCGGCTATTGTGCACAAATTGGTTGTATGGCTTTGTATGCGCTGCGCTCTTGACGAGCCGGGGTGGCTGGCCGTCAGACGCCTTCAACGCAGACCATGCGCATGATGGATGCGCCTTCACGCGCCTCGCGGGCACGCAGGTATTCGGGCGTGTCATAGAAGGCCCGGGCTGCCTCGAAGCTGGGGAACTTGAGGATAACGGTGCGGCCGGGGTTCCAGTCGCCTTCGAGCACTTCGACCTTGCCGCCGCGCACGCAGACTTCGGCGCCATGCACGCGCATGGCCTCGGTGCTCCACTTGCGGTATTCCTCGTACTGCTCGGGCTTGGTGACGGTGACGGACGCAATGATGTAGCCGCTGGCCATGGGTCAGACTCCAAAGTCGTTTTCGAGGAAGCCGTTCTTCTTGGTCACGTCGTCGAGCGCGACCAGGGTTTCGAGCAGGGCCTTCATGTGCTTGAGCGGTACGGCGTTGGGGCCGTCGCTGAGAGCGCAGGGAGGGTTGGGATGGGTTTCCATGAACAGGCCCGCCACGCCCACGGCCACGGCCGCACGCGAGAGCACGGGCACCATCTCGCGCATGCCGCCGCTGCTGGTGCCGTTGCCGCCGGGCAGCTGCACGCTGTGCGTGGCGTCGAAGACGACGGGCGCGCCGGTCTCGCGCATGATGGACAGGCTGCGCATGTCCGAGACCAGGTTGTTGTAGCCGAAGCTGGCGCCACGCTCGCAGGCCATGAAGCTGTCCTCGGGCAGGCCGGCTTCCCTTGCAGCCGCACGGGCCTTGTCGATGACATTCTTCATGTCATGCGGGGCCAGGAACTGGCCCTTCTTGATGTTCACCGGCCGGCCCGACTGGGCCACGGCGCGGATGAAGTCGGTCTGGCGGCACAGGAAGGCCGGCGTCTGCAGCACGTCCACGACCTGGGACACGGCCGGGATTTCGGACTCGGTGTGCACGTCGGTCAGGATGGGGACCTGCAGGTCCTTCTTCACCTTGGCCAGGATCTCCAGGCCCTTGTCCATGCCCGGGCCGCGAAAGCTGGCGCCCGAGCTTCGGTTGGCCTTGTCGTAGCTGCTCTTGAAGATGAAGTGGATGCCCAGGGCCGCCGTGATTTCCTTGAGATGCCCCGCCACGTCCATCTGCAGCTGTTCGGACTCGACGACGCAGGGTCCTGCAATGAGAAAGAAGCGCCGGTCGAGGCCGACATCGAAGCCGCAGAGTTTCATGGTGGGGATTCCTTGGGAAATGGTGGGCGGCGTTGCGGGGTCAGGACTTGCGCGGCGCCTTCTGGCGTTCGATCGCAGCCTTCACGAAGGCGTTGAACAGCGGGTGGCCGCTCCACGGCGTGGACTTGAACTCGGGGTGGAACTGCACGCCGATGTACCAGGGGTGGACTTCCTTGGGCAGCTCGACGATCTCGGTCAGCTGCTCGCGCTGCGTCAGCGCCGAGATCACCAGGCCCGCTTCGCGCAGCTGGTCCAGATACTGGACGTTGGCTTCATAGCGGTGGCGGTGGCGCTCGGTGACCACATCACCGTAGATGCTGTGGGCCAGCGTGCCGGCCTGCACGTCGGAGGACTGCGCGCCCAGGCGCATGGTGCCGCCCAGGTCGGAGTTCTCGTCGCGGGTCTTGACCGTGCCGTCGGCATCCTTCCACTCGGTGATCAGGGCGATCACGGGGTTGGCGGACTTGGGGTCGAACTCGGTGGAATTGGCGCCTTCGAGGCCGGCCACATGGCGGGCGTATTCGATGGTGGCCACCTGCATGCCCAGGCAGATGCCCAGGTAGGGCACCTTGTTCTCGCGGGCGTAGCGGGCCGTGGAGATCTTGCCTTCCACGCCGCGCGAGCCGAAGCCGCCGGGCACGAGGATGGCGTCGTACTGCGAGAGCTTGTCGCGCGCATTGGCGTCGCTGATGGTCTCGGAATCGACGTGGGTGATCTTCACTGCCACATGGCTTTGCATGCCGGCGTGCTTGAGCGCCTCGTTGACGGACTTGTAGGCGTCCGACAGCTCGACGTACTTGCCGACCATGGCGATCTTGACCTCGCCCTGCGGGTGCTCGGTCTCGTGGACCAGGTCGTCCCAGCGCTTGAGGTTGGTGGGCGGCGTGTTCAGGCGCAGCTTGTCGCAGATCAGGCCGTCCAGGCCCTGCTCGTGCAGCATGCGGGGCACCTTGTAGATGGTGTCCACGTCCCACATGGAGATCACGCCCCACTCGGGAACGTTGGTGAACAGCGAGATCTTTTCCTTCTCCTCTTCCGGCACCTGGTGCTGCGCGCGGCACAGCAGGGCGTCGGGCTGGATGCCGATCTCGCGCAGCTTCTGCACGGTGTGCTGCGTGGGCTTGGTCTTGAGCTCGCCGGCCGTGGCAATCCAGGGCAGGTAGGTCAGGTGCACGAAGGCCGTGTTGTTGGGGCCCTGCTTGAGGGCCAGCTGGCGAACGGCTTCGAGGAAGGGCAGGGACTCGATGTCGCCCACCGTGCCGCCGACTTCGCAGATGGCGACATCGACAGCGTCAGGCGTGCCCAGGCCGGCGCCGCGCTTGATGTACTCCTGGATTTCGTTGGTCACGTGCGGGATCACCTGCACGGTCTTGCCCAGGTAGTCGCCGCGGCGCTCCTTTTCCAGAACGCTCTGGTAGATGCGGCCGGTGGTGAAGTTGTTGGACTGCTTCATGCGCGTTTCGATGAAACGCTCGTAGTGGCCAAGGTCCAGATCGGTCTCGGCGCCATCATCGGTCACGAACACTTCACCGTGCTGGAAGGGCGACATGGTGCCCGGGTCCACGTTGATGTAGGGATCCAGCTTGATGAGGGTGACTTTGAGGCCGCGCGATTCGAGGATCGCAGCAAGGGAGGCTGAGGCGATTCCCTTGCCCAGGGAAGACACCACACCGCCTGTGACGAAGACAAATTTGGTCATGTCTTTTATTGGTGGTGGTAAAGCAGGATTATAGATGCGCCGCCGAATTCGCCGCGCCGCGCGGGGCTGCTCGGATGCTCCGGCTCTGCTAAATTGCGCGCCATGACTGAAGTGTTCGCAGGTAAACATCTGGTGCTCGGCCTCTCCGGAGGCGTGGCTTGTTACAAATCTGCCCAGCTGGTGCGCCTGCTGGTGCAGGCCGGGGCCACCGTGCAGGTGGTGATGACCGAGGCGGCAGAGCAGTTCATCACCCCGGTGACCATGCAGGCGCTGTCGGGCCGTCCGGTCTATGGTTCGCAGTGGGACGCGCGCGAGCCCAACAACATGCCCCACATCAACCTCAGTCGCGAGGCCGATGCCATGCTGATCGCGCCCTGCAGTGCCGACTTCATCGCGCGCCTGGTGCAGGGCCGCTCCGACGAGCTGCTGAGCCTGATGTGCCTGGCGCGCCCCATGGACCGCGTGCCCCTGCTGCTGGCGCCTGCCATGAACCGCGAGATGTGGGCGCACCCGGCCACGCAGCGCAACCTGGCGCAGGTGGCGGCCGACGGTGCGCTGGTGCTGGGCGTGGGAACGGGCGACCAGGCCTGTGGCGAGGTGGGCGACGGCCGCATGCTGGAGCCCGAGGAAATCATGGAGGAGCTGGCTGCCTTCTTCACGCCCAAGCTGCTGCAGGGCCGCCAGGTGCTGGTCACGGCGGGCCCGACCTTCGAGGCCATTGATCCCGTGCGCGGCATCACCAACCATTCCAGCGGAAAGATGGGCTTTGCCATTGCGCGCGCCGCACGCGAGGCGGGCGCCCAGGTGACCCTGGTGGCCGGGCCCGTGCACCTGCGCACGCCGCGCGGCGTGCAGCGCATCGACGTGCAATCGGCGCAGCAGATGTTTGATGCCGTGCACCAGCAATTGCCGCAAGCCGGTGTGTTCATCGCCACGGCGGCCGTGGCCGACTGGCGCCCGGCCACGGCGTCAGACCAGAAGATCAAGAAGGACGGCTCGGGCCAGACCCCCACGCTGACCTTCGTCGAGAACCCCGACATCCTGGCGGCCGCCGCGCAGTCCGAGCCTGCGCGCAGCGGCCGGCTGTACTGCGTGGGCTTCGCCGCCGAAAGCCACGACCTGCTGCAGCACGCCAGCGCCAAGCGCCTGCGCAAGCAGGTGCCGCTGCTGGTGGGCAATATCGGTCCCGCAACCTTTGGGCGGGATGACAATGCCCTGCTGCTGATCGACGAGGCTGGCACTATAGAACTGCCGCACGCCTCCAAGTCCCTGCTGGCGCGCCAGCTGGTGGCCGAGATCGCCCGGCGCCTGCCGCCCGTCCGTTGACACCACCGAAGGCCCGCATGTCACAGAACACCTACGAAGGCCCCCGCCACGGCGACTACGTGCGCTATGTGGACGAGCTGCTGCGCGCCAGCCCCCTGTACCGCTCTGCGGCCCACGGCTGGATGGCGCAGGGGCGCAGCGATTTCACCGATGCGGTGGCCACGCCGGGCGCGCAGTCCCAGTCCGTGGTCGAGCGCGTGCGCGAGCAGGTGCAGGCTGCGGCCGAGAAGGCACGCGTCGCCGCGCAGCAGGCTTCGGTGCCTGCCCTTCCGGGGCGCCAGCCATCTGCAGGCGACAGGCATGGCGACAGGAACGGCGATAGAAATGGTGGCAGGGCCGATCGCGGCCGGCAGGCGGCACGGGCACAGCAAGCCCAGGCCTCCTCCGCCGCCAAGGCCGTCAAGAAGACGGTCTTCAAGATAGGTCCGGGCCAGTTGCTGGGTATCGTGATCGGCCTGATCCTGGCCGTGGTGATTCCGGGCATCGGCCCCTTCATCCTGCTGCTCACCATCATCAATGCCATCGTCAAAGGCTTTCGCAGCGGGCTCAAGTCGTCCGGGTGACGGCGCGGGGCACAATGCGCGCTTTGCTTTTCAAGAGAGCCTGCCGTGAGGCGCTCCCCAGATTGTTTCCATGAACGTTGATATCAAGATCCTTGACGCGCGCCTGCGCGAGAACATGCCCGCCTACGCCACGCCGGGAAGCGCGGGCCTGGACCTGCGCGCCTGCATCGATGCACCGCTGACGCTGGAGCCCGGCCAATGGCAACTGGTGCCCACGGGCATGGCCATGTACCTCAAGGACCCCGGCTACGCGGCCATGATCCTGCCGCGCTCGGGCATGGGCCACAAGCACGGCATCGTGCTGGGCAACCTGGTCGGCCTGATCGACAGCGACTACCAGGGCCAGCTCATGGTCAGCGCCTGGAACCGCTCGACCACGGCCTTCACGCTGCAGCCCATGGACCGCCTGGCCCAGCTGATCATCGTGCCCGTGGTGCAGCCCAGCTTCAATGTGGTCGAGGAGTTCGAGTCGGCTTCCGAGCGCGGCGCGGGCGGCTACGGCTCTACAGGCAAGCAATAAGGCGCTCAGCCAGAAAACGCCCGCAGCCGCACTGCCCGGGCATCGCTCCAGGGAGGAATCCGCATGGCCAGGCCATCCCGGCGCACGCGCCACCGCCCATCCGCATCATGGACGCGCGTGATGCTGACTCAGGAAGACCGCATGCGCCGCCGCCTGCAGCAGCGCCACTGGCTGCGCCTGCATGCGGCACTGACGGGCGGGTTGAGCCTGGCCGGCATGTCGCTGTTGAGCCTGGGCCTGCTGCACGCGGGCATGCACAGCATGGCGCTGCGCTATGGCGTGGCCCTGGCCTGTGGCTATCTGCTGTACCTGCTGCTGCTGCGCCTGTGGGCCGAATGCATGCTGCGCCGCGACTGGGAGGTGTCCGATGTTCCCGATGTGACGCCCGGCAGCAACGGCTCTTCACCGGCCCGCACGCCGGAGGCTGGCGGATTCGACAGCGGGCAGGGCGGCTCGTATGGCGGCGGTGGCTCCAGCGGCAGCTGGGATGACGGCGGCGCCATGTCCGAGGCCGCTTCCTCGGCCTCGCAAGGCTTTGATATGCCGGGCATCGATGGGCTGGACGAAGGCGCCGTCGTCCTGGTCCCCGTGCTGCTGGTGTTTGCGGCGCTGCTGGTCGCGGTCACGGGGGCAGGGTCGCTGCTGTGGCTGGTCTTTGGGGCCGACCTGTTCCTGGCCGTGGCGGTGGAGGTGGCCTTTGCGCTGCTGATGGCGCGCACGCTCTATGTGGTGGAGCGCGAGGGCTGGCTGCTGGCCGCGCTGCGCCTGAGCTGGAAGCCGGTGCTGGGCGCACTGGTGGCCGCCGTGGCGCTGGGCGCGCTGGCCGACTGGCTGTTTCCCCAGGCAGACACCCTGGTGCAGGTGCTGCGTGCGCTGAGAGGACACTGAAAGGACGCTGAGAGGGCACTGAGCCGCTGCTGCGCGGCTCCTGCCGTCACGCCTGTCTTTTTGCCCCCGGCAGGCGCAGCTGCATGCGCAGGCCGCCCAGCGGCGAGCGGCTGGCCGCGATGCTGCCGCCATAGGTCTGCACCAGGTCACGCACGATATCCAGGCCCAGGCCTGCGCCGGGCCTGCGTTCGTCCAGGCGCTCGCCGCGCTCGAAGATGCGGCCAAGGTCGGCGTCTTCGATTCCAGGGCCGTCATCGTCCACCGTCAGCAGCAAGGGGCCGCCGGCCTGATCGTGCTCCAGGCCCTGGACTTCCAGGCTCACGGCCTGGGCCGCCCACTTGCCGGCGTTGTCCAGCAGGTTGCCCAGGATTTCCATCAGGTCCTGGCCATCGCCCAGAAAGTCCCAAGGCTGCGCATCGCCCTTCAGCGCGAAGCGGATGCCGCGGCCGGCGTGCAGCCGTTCCATGGTGCGCACCAGCGAGGCCAGCGGCGGCTCCAGCGGCGTGCGCAGGCCTGTGGCCTGGCGGGCCGCAGCGCGGGCGCGTGCCAGATGGTGGTCCACCTGGCGGCTGGCGCTGGCGACCTGCTCGCGGACCAGTTCGGCCAGCGCCCCGCCTTCCTGCGCGGCGGCATTGCCGAGGATGGACAGCGGCGTGTTCACCGCATGGGCCAGGTTGCCGGCCTGCGTGCGCGCGCGCTGCACCATGTCGGCGTTCACATCCAGCACATGGTTGAATTCCTGCACCAGGGGGCGCAGTTCCTGCGGAAACCGGCCTTCGAGGCGCGGCGTTGCCCCCTTGCGCACGTCGGACAGGCCCTTGCGCAGCAGCTGCAGCGGCCGCAGCGCCAGGCGCAGCTGCAGCACCACGGCCAGCACCAGTCCGGCCGCCAGCGTGCCCAGTGCGGCGATCAGCATGGTGGTGAAGCGCTGCATGGGCTCGGCCAGCAGGGCGCTGTCGGCCGCAACGATCAGGCGCAGCGGCGGCGCATCGGCCTCGGGCAATTGCAGGGGGCGTGCCACGGCCACGAGCTGGTGGCCCTGGCCATCGGGCAGCATACCGGTGTTCAGCGCCGTGTCCTCGTGATGCTCATCCGGGCGACCGGCATCGGCACGGAACTGGTGCCAGTCCAGCGTCTGGTCCCACAGCGAACGAGAGCGCAGCAAGCCGGCCTTCTCGGGCGGACCCGCACCATCGCTCACCTGGTCGATCTGCCAGTACAGGCCCGACAGCGGCTGCGCCAGGCGCGGGTCGCCCACGGCCAGTCCGACTTCGATGCGCCCTCCGGGCAGGCTGTTGACGGCTGCGCTGAGCTGGTCGAGCTGCAGCACCAGCTGCGCCTGCAACTGCTGCGCGATGTGGTCTCGGAACAGGCCGCGCAGCCCCCAGCCGGCCAGCAGCACGGCCGCCAGCACCCAGGCCAGCGTGCCGGCCAGCAGGCGCAGGCGCAGCGAATCACCGAGCCGGGATACCTGTCCTTCCTGTAGCGCGTTCATGCGGCGGGCGCGCCTTCCACCAGCCGGTAGCCCAGTCCGCGCACGGTCTCTATGCTGCCGGCCGGCAGCTTCTTGCGCAGGCGGCCGACGAAGACCTCGATGGTGTTGGAGTCGCGGTCGCTGTCCTGCGGGTAGATGTGCTCGGACAGTTCGGTGCGCGATATCACCTGCCCCACGCGCTGCATCAGCAGGGCCAGCACCTTGAATTCATGGCTGGTGAGCGTGAGCGGCTGGCCAGCGACGCTCACACGGGCATGGCGCGAGTCCAGCACGATGGGGCCGCATTGCCACTGGGCGCTGGCGTGCGGGCTGAGCCGGCGCAGCAGGGCGCGCAGGCGGGCCATCAGCTCTTCCATGTGGAAGGGCTTGGCCAGATAGTCGTCGGCGCCGGCATCCATGCCGGCCACCTTCTCATGCCAGGCGCCGCGCGCCGTGAGGATCATCACCGGCATGACCCGGCCCTGCGCGCGCCAGGCGCGCAGCACGGTGAGCCCGTCGCGCACGGGCAGGCCCAGGTCCAGCACGGCGGCGTCGAATTCCTCGACCTCGCCCAGGTACTGGGCCGTTGCGCCGTCCGCGGCCGTCTCCACCGTATGGCCTGCCTGCTGCAAGGCCTGTACCAGTTGCCCGCAGAGCGTGGGCTCGTCTTCCACCACGAGGATTCGCATCTGCGTCTAGTCCTTGCGCTTGAAGCTCAGCACCTTGCCATCGCGTGCATCGATCTTGAGCTTGGCCACGCGGCCGCCCGATTGCAGCAGCCGGATCTCGTAGATGAAGCGGCCGTCGTCATGCTCGAACTCGACCTTGATGACCTGGCCCTGGTAGTCGCGCTCGACCTGGTCGAGCACGGTGCGCAGCGGCAGCACGCGGCCTTGCTGCAGGGCCTGGCGAGCGAGTTCATGGTCACTGTCGCCGGCGTCCGAGGGTGTGGTCCAGGAGGCCAGGGCCGCCGCCATCAGCAGCAGTGCGGCCAGCAGCATCCAGGACCTGCGAGGAATGGAGAAGGATGGAGTGGGCATGGAAAACTTTATAGCCCAGCGTGGATGAACCTCGGATGAACGGCTGCTTCAGCTTGCGTTCATGGCCTGCATCGAACAATGGCTGCACGCCGTCGCAATCCAACGGAAACGAAGGCGCAGCAGCCGGCAGGTGCGGCCTTTTCAGATGTATCGCCAGCCCAATCGCCAGCCCAATCGCCGACCCAATCGCCGACCCAATCGCCGACCTTCACATGCCAAGGAGAACCTCATGCCTTCCATCCGACAACTGATTTCCCGCGCTGCACGCCATGGCCTGAAGGGCCTGGGCATTGTGCTGATCGCCACTGCCGGGCTGGTCGCCCAGGTGCAGGCCCAGGCAGCCGCCACGGGCGGGCCATCCGTGACCGTACAGGCCGGCGAGGCCGTGGCCACCACGGTGGCCTCCGTGCGCGGCGCCTTCCAGGGGCCGGGCCTGAGCATCCGCGAAATTTTCGAGCGCATGGAAGTCCTGGGCTACCGCGACCTGCGTGAGATCGAGTGGGAGGACGGCCTCTACCAGGTCAAGGGCCAGACCGGCGATGGCCGCCCTGTGAAGCTCTACGTCGATGGCAACAACGGCAACGTGCTCAGCATCCGCGCACGCAATTGAGGCCGGGCGGGCAGGCTGATTTTTGTCAGCAAGTGTTCTGTCCGGTCGGCAGGCATGCGGCCTGGGACGTTGAAGCGGTATGCAGCCGCTGGCCGGTCCGGTGGCTGCCCTTGATCGATCCACGGACAGTACACAGGAGATTCTCATGCCTTCCATTCATCGCTTGAGCGCCATGGGCGCCGGCTGCATTGCCGCGCTGATGCTCAGCGCCTGCGCGGGCTACCCCCAGCAGGGCGGATACCCGGGTGGCGGCTACCCTGCCGGCGGCTATCCAGCCGGGGGCTATCCGACCAGCGGCTACCCCAGTGGTGGCTATCCCAACGGCGGCCAGCCCGGCACGGCCTACCCGGGCGGTGGTGGCTATGCGCAGCAGGGGCGCGTGACCAATGTGCAACTGGTGCAGATCCAGCAGCCCAGCGGCATTGGCGGCTCGGGCATAGGCGCCGGGGCCGTGGTGGGCGGCGTGGTCGGCGGGGTGCTGGGCCGCCAGGTGGGCAAGGGCAGTGGGCGCGACATCGCCACCATTGCGGGCGTGGTGGGCGGTGCCATGGCGGGCAATGCCATCGAGAAGAACACCGGCCCTGGCGACCTGCGCGATGTCTACCGCGTCACCGTGCAGTTGAACGACGGCAGCACGCGCGTGTTCGACTACCAGAACAATCCGCAGCTGCGCATAGGCGAGAGCGTGCGCGTGGACAACAACCAGCTGATTCGCTGAGTACCAGGCTCGCTCCATGCAGAAGGGCTCCCCGCAGGGAGCCCTTTGCCATTTCAGCGCGGCAATTTCAGTGCAGCGTGTCGTTGCCCGGCGCCATGGGCTGGATGCGGAAGAAGCCGGTGCCGGCCGAGCCGCGGCCGATTTCTTCCTCGGTGGCTTCGCGCACGCCTTCGACCTTCAGGTGCAGGCGCAGCGCAATGCCGGCCAGCGGGTGGTTGCCGTCCAGCACCACATGCTCGGGATAGATTTCCGTGACGGTGTAGAGCAGGTCGGGCTGCACGGCGCTGCAGCCCTTGGGCAGGGCGCTGGCCTCGAAGCTCATGCCTTCCTCCAGCTCGGCCGGGAACAGGGCACGCGGCTCCAGGAAGATCAGGCTTTCGTTGTAGTCGCCAAAGGCTTCCTCGGGCTCCAGGTGCAGGTCCAGGGTCTTGCCCTGGCCGTGGCCCTGCAGGGCTTCCTCGATGCGCTTGAGCAGATCGTCGCCGCCGACCAGGAACTCCACGGGCTCATCGAGCACGTCCAGTTCCTCGCCCAGGGTGTCCTTGAGGGTCCAGGTCAGAGCGACCACGCATTGTTCTGTGATTTCCATGGTGTGCAGCTTGTGCGGCCCATGCCGCGGTGGGAAAAAAGAAAGACCGCCGCGCGCGCCCTTGTTTGACGAAGGCGTGCCGGCGGCCGCGTTGGCGCGATTTTCCCACGGCTGCCCGGCTGCTGCGCAGGCCGGGCGGCGAGTCCTGCCGATCAGAACGGATAGTGGCGGGGCGCGGTCTGCATGGTGATCCAGCGCGTCTCGGTGAAGGCATCGATGCCTGCCTGGCCGCCGAAGTGGCCGTAGCCCGAGTTTTTCACGCCGCCAAAGGGCATCTGTGCCTCGTCATGCACGGTGGGGCCGTTGACGTGGCAGATGCCGGCCTCGATGCGCGCGGCCACGCGCCAGCCGCGTGCGGTGTCGCGGGTATAGACGGACGAGGACAGGCCGAATTCGTTGTCATTGGCCATGGCGATGGCCTGCTCCTCGCCGCGCACGCGCACGATGGCCTTGACGGGGGCGAAGGTTTCCTCGCGGAAGATGTCCATCTCGGGCGTGACGCCGTCGATCAGCGTGGCCGCCATCAGGGTGTTGGTGGCCTTGCCGCCGCACAGCAGCCTGGCGCCCTTGGCCAGCGCGTCGTCGATCAGGCGGTTGGCACGCTCCACGGTGGCCATGTCCACCACCGAGCCCAGCACCACGGGGCCCTTGCGCGGATCGCCCAGCGGCAGCGAGGTGGCGCGGGCCACCAGCTTGTCCAGGAAATCGCCGGCCACGGACTCGTCCACGATGATGCGTTCGGTGGACATGCAGATCTGGCCCGAGTTGGCGAAGGCACCGAAGGTGCAGCCGGCCACGGCGGCGTCGATGTCGGCATCGTCCAGCACCACGAAGGGCGCCTTGCCGCCCAGCTCCAGGATGGCGGGCTTGAGGTACTTGGCGCAGGTCTGGCCGAGGATGCGGCCCACGCGCGTGGAGCCGGTGAAGTTCACGCGGCGCACGGCCGGGTGGGCCACCATGGCTTCGACCACGGCGCCGGCATCTTCGGGGGCATTGGTCACGAAGTTGACCACGCCGGGCGGCAGGCCGCCTTCCTGCAGGGCCTCGATGATCAGGCCGTGCGTGGCGGGGCACAGCTCCGAGCCCTTGAGCACCACCGTATTGCCGCAGGCCAGCGGCGTGGCAATGGCGCGCACGGCCAGGATGACGGGCGCATTCCAGGGCGCAATGCCCAGCACCACGCCGGCGGGCTGGCGCACGGCCATGGCCAGGCTGCCGGGCACGTCAGAGGGAATGATCTGGCCGTTGATCTGGGTGGTCAGCGAGGCGGCCTCCAGGAACATGTTGGCAGCCAGGTGCACGTTGAAGCCGGCCCAGATGCCCGATGCGCCCGTCTCGGCGGCCATGGCGGCGGCAAACGCCTCGGTCTTGGCCTCCAGCGCCTGCGATGCCTTCATCAGCATCTGGCGGCGTTCGGTCGGGCCCAGCGCGGCCCAGGCGGGGAAGGCCTTTTGCGCGGCCTCGACGGCGCGCACGGCATCTTCGGGCGTGGCGGCCGGGGCGCGCGTGGCCACCGATCCGTCCAGCGGATTGCGGCGCTCGAAGGTGGCGCCGTTGCCGGCCTGTGCGGCCTGGCCTGCGATGAGCATGGTTTGTTCGATCATGACTGTCTCCTTGGTATGCGGTTGTGGCGTTGGCATTGGCTTTGGCATTGGCGCTGCCGGGCGTGCCGGTCATCGTAGAAGCAGGCGATGGCGCAGGCAGCCCGCTGCGCGCACAAAGCGCATGACGGATCGTGCACAGGCTCCGGGGTTTACCCTTGTCCTGGCTGTCCGCGGGGAAAGCCATGGGGCGCGATGGGCCTGCACTTTCCCATAATCACGTCCATGGCCGCACACAGATCCTTCACCCGTGCGGCGAGCAGGAGAGACCGCACATGACCGATGCCATGGTGTTGAGCACCGACGGACTGCCGCCCGGCGAGACGGCGTCGGCCTGGCACGCCTGGATGTCGCGCCTGTTTGCGGGCCTGGATACCGATGTCTATGGCGATCGCCTGTTCGAAGGCCATGTGCGCGTGGCCAATGCCGGCGATGTGGTGCTGACCCGGCTGGAGGCGGGCCGCCACCGCGTCATGCGCAGCATGCAGGGCCTGCGCGCCCATGAGTCCCCCTATCTGAAGATCGTCGCGCCCTGGGAGGGCGTGGCCAGCGTGCGCCAGCACAACCGCGAGGCCAGCGTGCGCAAGGGCAGCTGGGTGATCTATGACACGGCGCAGGAGTACGAGGTCACCAACCCCGAATGGTCCGAACACCTCATCGTGATGCTGCCGCGCCAGGCCATCGTGGAACGGGGCATCCGGCTGGAAGGGCTGATGGGGCGCAATGTGGGCGGCAGCTCGGGCATTGCCCGCATCGCGCTGGAAACCATGCGCAGCACGTACCAGGAGTTGCCCGGCATGGCGCCGCATCTGGCGCGCCGCGCGGGCGAGCTGCTGGTGGACATGGTCCATCTGTCACTGCAGGAACTGGCCGGGCAGGGCACGGCAGGCACGCAGCAACTGGCGCTGCAGGACCGCATCCGCGCCCATGTGGCGGCCCATCTGCGCGACCCGGGCCTGTCGGTGGAGTCCGTGGCCGCCGCGCTCAACTGCAGCAAGCGCCATCTGCACAACGCCTTCGCGGACAGCCAGACCAGCCTGGGCGCCTTCATACAGCACAGCCGCCTGGAGCTGTGCATGCGCGAGCTGCTGCAGCCCGCCCAGGCGCAGCGCACCATCACCGAGGTCGCCATGGATTGCGGCTTTGGCAGCACCGCGCATTTCAGCCGCGCTTTCAAGATCTATACGGGTCTGTCGCCCTCGGATTTCAGGGCCATGCGCAAGCCGGCCGGCTGACTGCCACGAAGCCATTGCGGGGCAGCTTGCGCTGGCGCCAGGACAGGGCAATGCCCGCATAGGACAATGCCGCCCTGTCTCTTCGCTCACTTCGGACCATTTCATGGACACCAACACACCGCTTGCCCTGCTGGGCGGGCTTACCGCTTCCCAATTCATGCGCCGCCACTGGCACAAGAAGCCCTTGCTGGTGCGCCAGGCAATCCCGGGCTTCAAGCCCCTGATTCCCCGCGCCAGGCTGCTGGCCATGGCAGGCGAGGACGGTGTGGAGTCGCGCCTGATCCAGCAGCAGGACGGTGGCCACTGGAAGCTCAGCCACGGCCCGCTGTCGCGCCGCAGCCTGCCCTCGCTGCAAAAGCCCGGATGGACCGTGCTCGTGCAGGGCGTGGACCTGCACGACGACGGCGTGCACCAGCTGATGCAGCAGTTCCGCTTCGTGCCCGAGGCGCGGCTGGACGATCTGATGATCAGCTTTGCCACCGACCAGGGCGGCGTCGGCCCGCATTTCGACAGCTACGACGTCTTCCTGCTGCAGGCGCATGGCCGTCGGCGCTGGCGCATCGGCCGCCAGAAGGACCTGTCGCTGCAGCCCGATGTGCCGCTGAAGGTGCTCTCGAATTTCGAGCCCGAGGAGGAGTTCGTGCTCGAGCCCGGCGACATGCTCTACCTGCCGCCCAAGTGGGCCCATGACGGCATCGCCGAGGGCGAGTGCATGACCTACTCCATCGGCTTTCGCTCGCCCGCGCGCGACGAACTGGCCCGCGAGCTGCTGCTGCGCATGTCCGACGAGCCCGATGAACCCGAAGCGCCCATGGTCTACCGCGATCCCGACCAGCCCGCCGTCGAGGCCCCGGGCGAGATTCCGTCGAGCCTGCACGACTTCGCGCGCAAGGCGCTGGAGCGCGCGCTGGCCGAGCCGCTGGCGCTGGAGCGCGCGCTGGGCGAGTACATGACCGAGCCCAAGGCCAATGTCTGGTTCGAGCATGGCGAGGAACACGGCATGTTCGAGAGCGTGGTCCTCGACCGCCGCACGCGCATGATGTATGACGCAAAACACATCTTCATCAACGGCGAAAGCTATCTGGCCGGTGGCCGCGATGCCACCCTGATGCGCAAGCTGGCCGATACGCGCGCCCTGTCACGCGCCGATCTGGCCAAGGCCAGCGATGACGCGCTGGAGCTGCTGTCCTCCTGGTTTGACGCCGGCTGGGTGCGAGGCGGGCCGCTGTCCTGAACCGGGTAGACGCTGTGGCGCAGTCATGCTAAGTTCGGGCATTCACCGTTGACAGCGTTCTGCTGATTCAAGGCGGACTCCGATAGATTTGTAAAGAATTGTCTTGGGTTCGTCAGTAAATTGACAGCAACCTGGTTTTGTTACACAGTGGACGCCAAGGCAGCTTCCTGCTGCCCCATTCGGACTTGGCAAGAGGATTTGTGCGGAATTGTTCAGAGGCTGTCAGTTTCAGTCAGCCTTGAGAAAATCTCCCTATAATTCGCTCCAAGTCGAATGAATGTGTTTGACGTGGCCTGGCCGCCGCGTACCGGTTGCCCGCATCCGGTGGCGCAAGTGGCGGGGCCCCTCCTGTGTACTGTCTTCTTACCTACTCTCTAGGAAACTGTGATGAAGAACTCTCTGATCCTGGCTACCGTGATCGCTGCTGCAGCTCTGGCCGCTTGCGGCAAGAAGGAAGAGGCTCCGGCCCCCGCTCCCGCACCCGCCGTTGAAGCTCCCGCACCGGCAGCTCCCGCAGAAGCTCCTGCTGCTCCCGCCGCCGACGCTGCTGCTCCCGCAGCGCCTGCCGCCGACGCTGCAGCACCTGCTCCCGCTGCTGACGCTGCCGCTGCAGACGCCGCCAAGGCTGCTGCCGACGCTGCCGCCAAGGAAGCCACCAAGCAGTAATTCGGCCCTCGCCGATGGCAGAGGTTTCGGCCTCTGCCGCGAAAAAAACCGCATCCTTCGGGCTGCGGTTTTTTTTTCGTCTTCGCTTTGCTTTGCTTTGGTCCAGTAAAAAAGCCACCGGCAAATGACTGCGCGGTGGCTGCAAGGCAAGGGCGGACGTGCCGCCCCAAGGCCCGAAAAGAGGCTTGCTTACTTCATGTCGTCGGTGATGACGCGCACGATGCGCTGGGCATTGGCCGATGTCTCGGGTTGGCCCTGGGTGTTGAGCACGGTGACGGTGGATTTGTCGCCTTCGCTGCGCACCTGGATCTGGTACTTGACCGGCGCAGCCGCATCGGGCGAGCGGCTGAACAGCTTGCTGAAGAAACCCTTGGGCTCGACCTTGGCGTCAGGCGCGACATAGCGCACGAAGTAGATGCCGCGGCTGCGGTCACGGTCCTCCACGGTGAAGCCCGTACGGTCCAGGGCCACGCCGACACGGCGCCATGCGCGGTCAAAGCCTTCGTCGATCTGCAGCACGGGCTGTCCGTTGGCGGATTCCATGCGCACGCTGCCGGTGGCGGCTGCCGTGGTGGTGTTGGCCTTGGCCACGGCATCGGCCTGCTCCTGGCTCACACCGAGCTTGACCATCAGGCGGCGCAGGAATTCGGTTTCCAGTTCCGGATCGGAGGGGCGCGGCTGCCAGATGGTCTGGTCCTTCTGGGCGCTGGTGTAGACCTCCTGCATGCCACGGTGCGTGATGTAGACCTCGGTGGAGCCGTCGGCCGAGCGCTCCAGGCGCGTGCGGAAGCGGTCGCGCTCGCTGGTTGAGTACAGGCCATCGAAGACCTTGCCCAGCGTCTTGCGGATCACGTCCTGCGGGATCTTGGCGCGGTTCTCGGCCCAGTCGGTCTCGATGATGCCCAGCTGGCGGTCTTCGGTAGTGAAGATGAAGCCGTTTTCCAGCCAGAAGTCGCGCACGGGCTCCCACAGCTGGTCGGCCGGGCGCTTGATCACCAGCCAGCGCTGCTCGCCGTTGCGCTCGATGCGCACATCGCCCAGGGCGGCGGTGGCGGTGCGGCCTTCGGCGGGCTTTTGCGCCTTGGAGTTGGCTTCCATGGCTGCGGCGGAGACCACGCCGCCGGGCACGGCATAGCGGGAATCCGTGGACAGCTGGGTCAGATCCGGGGGGACTTCCAGGGTGGGCGCCTGCTGCTTGCCGGCGCTCTTGTAGTCGATCTTGCTCTCTTGGAACGTGGTCGTGCAGGCTGTCAGGCCGATGGCCAGGCTCAGCAGGCTCAGACGTGCAATGGGCTGTTTCACGCGAATATCCTTGGTGCGTTCGGTCGGTGGGGCAGGGCGCCTCACAGCAGGCCAGCGGAGCCCAGGGCGGCTTCCACGGTGGCTTCCAGGTTCTTGCTCAGAGGTGTCATCGGCAGGCGCATGGCCGGGCCGCACAGGCCCAGGCGCGCTGCGGCCCACTTGACGGGAATGGGGTTGGCCTCGACGAAGAGGTTCTTGTGCACGGGCATCAGGCGCAGCTGGATGTCCATTGCGGTGCGCACATCGCCGGCCAGGGCCGCCTTGCACAGATCGCTCATCAGGCGCGGTGCCACGTTGGCCGTGACGCTGATGTTGCCGTGGCCGCCGCACAGCATCAGGGCCACAGCGGTCGGATCATCGCCGGAGTACACGCCGAAGTCCTTGGGCACTTCACGGATCAGCCATTGGGCGCGCTCGATGTTGCCCGTGGCTTCCTTGATGCCGATGATGGCGGGGATCTGCGCCAGGCGCAGCACGGTGTCGTGCTGCATGTCGGCCACGGAGCGGCCGGGCACGTTGTAGAGCACCACGGGCAGGTCGCCCACCGCTTCGGCAATCGCCTTGAAGTGCTGGTACTGGCCTTCCTGCGTGGGCTTGTTGTAGTAGGGCACGACCTGCAGCTGGCTGTCGGCGCCGACCTTCTTGGCGTAGCGGGCCAGTTCGATGGCTTCGTGCGTGCTGTTGGCGCCGCAGCCGGCCATCACGGGCACGCGGCCCGCGGCCTGCTCGACGGACACGCGGATGATTTCGCAGTGCTCCTCCACGTTGACGGTGGGGGATTCACCTGTCGTTCCCACCACGCCGATGCAGTCCGTGCCTTCGGCCACATGCCAATCGATGAGTTTTCGCAGCGCCGGGTAGTCAACACTACCGTCCTCGTGCATGGGCGTGATGAGGGCAACGATGCTGCCAGTGAGAGCGACGGAGGAGGATGTCATGTCCGCAAGAAAAAACGGGAAAGGATCATTCTAACGAGTGTCGGAGGCAGGCCCAAGGCGGGCGCCTGTAGGGATTCAGGCGATTGCAGAGCCTGACGCCTTCTGATGCGCCAGCATGGCCACGGGTTCCCGGCCTGTTGCATCGGGGCGCAGTGCCGCAATGCGCTGGACCATGCGATCGGGCTCGCCCAGCTGGCCGTGCTCGTAGGCCACGATGTGCCAGCCCGCGCAGGCCTGCAGCAGCTCGCCGGGCGCCAGCAGGAAGTCGGGGCGGGAAGGCTTGCCGAAAGCCTCATTGCCCTGGGCAAAGGTTTCGTACAGCAGCACGCCGCCGGGGGCCACGCTGTCCAGCAGTGCCGGCCACAGCGGGCGCCACAGATAGTGGGTCACGACCACGGCGCCGAACTGCCGGCCGGGCAGGGGCCAGGGGCCGTTTTCGATGTCGGCGCACAGCAGCTCGCCCACGCCCTGCAGGCCGGCCAGGGCCTGGGCGTCGCGGTCCACGCCGGTGACGGCGTGGCCACGCGCTTGGAACCAGCGCATGTGCCGGCCGGGGCCGCAGGCCACGTCAAGCACCGAGGCCTGGGGTGCCAGAAGGTGCGACCAGCGTTGGATCCAGGGCGAGGGCGGCGTGGCTGCGTGCATGTGCAAATTTGGAAATAAAGTGAAAGCGGCCGACATTGTGCCGCCGGGCCTTCGCCGCTCCGCCTCCATTTCAGAAGCAGGCCCAGATCTGGTCTGCCATGCCCAGCATGAACTGCGGCTGCAGGTAGAGCATGAAGACCAGGCCCAGCACCAGCAGCACGGCGGCCCACAGCGCCAGCCTGCGCAGGGTGTGTGGGCGGGGCTTGGTGGATGTGGTCATGGATGTCGTCATGTCAGGCAGCGGCCTGGGCCGCGCGCAACCGTGCCACCGGGGCTTCGCGTATGGGCAGGTTCAGCAGGCCGGCGGCCACGCCCAGGCCGATGGCCAGGTACCAGACCACCTGGTAGCTGCCCGTGTGGTCATAGAGATAGCCGCCCAGCCAGACGCCCAGGAAGCTGCCCACCTGGTGGCTGAAGAACACCATGCCGCTCAACATGGACAGATGCTGCACGCCGAAGATCTGGGCCACGGTGGCGTTGGTCAGCGGCACGGTGGACAGCCACAGCAGGCCCATGGCGGCAGAGAAGATGTAGACCGACCACGGCGTCAGCGGCGCCAGCAGGAAGAGCACGATCACCACCGAGCGCGTGAAGTAGATGGTGGACAGCAGGTAGCGCTTGGGCAGGCGCTGGCCCAGGTTGCCGGCCACGTAGGTGCCAACGATGTTGAACAGTCCCACCAGCGCCAGCGAGATGCTGGCCACCTGCGGTGCCAGGCCGTAGTCCTTGAGGTAGCTGGGCATGTGCACTCCGATGAACATCACCTGGAAGCCGCAGACGAAGTAGCCGGCCGTCAGCAGCACGAAGCTGGGCGTGCGCAGCGCTTCGGCGACGGCCTGGGCCGCGCTCTGGTCGCGCACGGGACGGGCGTTGCCGGGCTGGAAGCCCGGCTCGCGCAGGCCGAAGGCCAGCGGAATGATCATCAGCGCGCACAGCGACAGCAGCAGCAGGGCGTTGGACCAGCCGAAGTTCGAAATCAGGCTGCCTTCCACGGGCACCATGAAGAACTGGCCGAAGGAGCCCGCCGCCGCCGTCACGCCCATGGCCCAGCTGCGCCGCGCCACGGGAATCTGGCGGCCCAGCACACCGTAGATCACGGCATAGGTGGTGCCTGCCTGGGCTGCGCCGATCACCACGCCGGCCGTCAGGGCGAACCAGGTTGTCGTGGGCGCCATGGCCATGCCGGCCAGGCCCAGCGCATACAGCAGCGCGCCCACCAGGAGCACGCGGAAGGCGCCGAAGCGGTCGGCCAGCATGCCGCCGAAGATGCCGAGCACGCCCCAGGACAGGTTCTGGATGGCGATGGCCAGCGCGAAGGACTCGCGCGTCCAGCCCATCTCCTGGGTGATGGGCTGCAGCCACAGGCCGAAGCCGTGGCGGATTCCCATGGACAGCGTCACGACTGCGCCCCCGCACAGCAGTATCTGCACCATGGACATGGGTTGGTTGTTTTTGTGCATGCGGCAAACTTTAGCGAAACTCCGGGTTTTGCGCTGTGCCGCTTGGGTCGCCCATGCGCCAGCGCGGCCCTTGATGGCAGCGGCTTTTTCGGGATAGTCACTGTCAATGACTGTGAATGCATCCAGCACTGAGCCGGGCCGCGCACTACAATCCGCCCCCATGGCAGTCAAACCATCTCCCACTTCCGCCAGCGAATACTCCGAAGGCTCGATACGCGTGCTCAAGGGCCTTGAGCCCGTCAAGCAGCGTCCCGGCATGTACACGCGCACCGACAACCCCCTGCACGTGCTGCAGGAGGTGATCGACAACGCGGCCGACGAGGCACTGGCCGGTTTCGGCAAGAAAATCCGCTTCACCCTGCATTCCGACGGCTCCTACAGCGTCGAAGACGACGGCCGGGGCATCCCCTTCGGCATGCATCCCGAGGAAAAGGCGCCCGTGGTGGAGCTGGTCTTCACGCGGCTGCATGCGGGCGGCAAGTTCGACAAGGGCAAGGGCGGCGCCTACAGCTTCTCGGGCGGCCTGCACGGCGTGGGCGTCTCGGTCACGAACGCGCTGGCCACGCGCCTTGAGGCCTGCATCCACCGCGAGGGCAAGGTGGCCACCATCGCCTTCTCGGGCGGTGACGTGGTCGAGCCCCTGCAGTCGCGGCCGCTGGCCGCGGGCGAACGCAAGCAGGGCACGACCGTGCGCGTGTGGCCCGATGCCCGCTATTTCGAATCGCCCCAGCTGCCCATGGGCGAGCTGATGCACCTGCTGCGCAGCAAGGCCGTGCTCATGCCCGGCGTGTCGGTGACCCTGGTCAACGAGAAGACGCGCGACACCCAGACCTGGCAGTTCAAGGGCGGCCTGCGCGACTACCTGCAGCAAAGCCTGCATGGCGAGGCGGTCATCCCCCTGTTCGAGGGCGAGGGCTTTGCCGACCGCCACCACGACAGCTTTGCCGAAGGCGAGGGTGCCGCCTGGTGCGTGGCCTTCACCGAGGACGGCGCACCGCTGCGCGAAAGCTATGTCAACCTGATCCCGACCACCGCCGGCGGCACGCATGACAGCGGCCTGCGCGACGGCCTGTTCCAGGCGGTCAAGGCCTTCATCGAGATGCACTCGCTGCTGCCCAAGGGCGTCAAGCTCATGCCGGACGACGTGTTTGCGCGCGCCAGCTATGTGCTCAACGCCAAGGTGCTGGACCCGCAGTTCCAGGGCCAGATCAAGGAGCGCCTGAACTCGCGCGATGCCGTGCGCCTGGTCAGCGGCTATGTGCGCCCCGCGCTGGAGCTGTGGCTCAACGAGCACGTGGAATGGGGCCGCAAGCTGGCCGAGATCGCCATCAAGGCCGCGCAGACCCGCCAGAAGGCGGGCCAGAAGGTCGAAAAGCGCAAGGGCTCGGGCGTGGCCGTGCTGCCGGGCAAGCTCACCGATTGCGAAAGCCGCGACCTGAGCCTGAACGAGGTCTTCCTGGTCGAGGGCGACTCGGCCGGCGGCAGCGCCAAGATGGGCCGCAACAAGGAAACCCAGGCCGTGCTGCCCCTGCGCGGCAAGGTGCTCAACACCTGGGAGGTGGACCGCGACCGGCTGTTCGCCAACAACGAAATCCATGACATCTCGGTGGCCATCGGCGTGGACCCGCATGGCCCCAACGACACGCCCGACCTGTCGGGCCTGCGCTACGGCAAGGTCTGCATTCTTTCGGATGCCGACGTGGACGGCTCGCACATCCAGGTGCTGCTGCTGACGCTGTTCTTCCGCCATTTCCCCAAGCTCATCGAGGCCGGCCACATCCATGTGGCGCTGCCGCCGCTGTTCCGTGTGGACGTGCCTGCGCGCGGCAAGAAGCCTGCGGCCAAGATGTACGCGCTGGACGAGGGCGAGCTGACCGCCATCCTCGACAAATCGGCCAAGGACGGCGTGCCGCGCGAGAAATGCCAGATCAGCCGCTTCAAGGGCCTGGGCGAGATGAATGCGGAGCAGCTGTGGGAAACCACGCTCAACCCCGACACGCGCCGCCTGCTGCCCGTGCAGTTCATGAACCTGGACTTCGCGGCGGCCGAGCAGGTCGTCACCAAGCTCATGGGCAAGGGCGAGGCCGCAGCGCGCCGCGAGCTCATGGAGCTCCATGGCGACTCCATTGAAGTCGACATCTGACCCATGACTGTGCTCCGCGCCGCCCTGAAGCACCGCTCGCACCTGGCGCGCGGCGCCGGGGTGCGCGAGCTGGCGGCGCTGGGCCTGGCCCTGGCGCTGTGGGGGCTGGCGCGGCCGGCGCATGCCGATCTCTGGGCCTTCGTGGACGAGCGCGGCATCACGCACTTCGCTGCCGAGGCGCTGGACGAGCGCTACAGGCTGTACTTTCGCGGCTCGGTCTACGACAGCGCCGAGCAGGGGCTCAAGCCCCCGATGGTGCAGGCCGAGGCCGCTGCCGACGCTGACGGCAGCGGCGATGCCGGCCGCAGGCTGCAGGCGCATACGCGGCTGCAAAGCTTCTTCGACATCTCGCCGCGCTACAAGAGCGTGCGCGGCCATCTGCGCAAGGCGGCGGACCACACGGGCGTGGACTACGACCTGCTCAAGGCCGTGATCGCCGTCGAGTCGGGCTTTGACGCGCAGGCCATCTCGCCCAAGGGGGCGGTCGGACTGATGCAGCTGATGCCGGCCACGGCCCAGCGCTTCGGCGTGGAGGCCAGCCGCCAGCGCAGCGTGCAGCAGCAACTGGCCGATCCGGCCGTCAACGTGCCGGCCGGCGCGCGCTACCTCAACCATCTGATGGGGCTGTTCCCCGGCCGGCTGGACCTGGTGCTGGCCGCCTACAACGCAGGCGAGGGCGCCGTGCGGCGCGCGGGCCAGGCCATCCCTCCCTTCCAGGAAACCCGCAATTACGTGAAGGCCGTGCTCGGCATCTACGAGCAGCTGCAGGGCGGGCGCGAGCGCGCGGGCCCTGCAGCGCCTGCAGCAGCGGCGTTGCCGGGCACCACGCCCCGGGTGCGCATGACGCTGCCCACAGGACTGCCCACGCCGCAATGAGCGGCATTCATTGCATTTTTTGAGATCACGAATTTCTTCATGAGCGACCAAACCTCTCTGGATCTGGCACAACAGGCGGCCGGCGATGCACTGGACCTGGGCCAGTACGCGCAACGGGCCTATCTCGAATACGCACTGTCCGTGGTCAAGGGCCGGGCACTGCCCGATGTGACCGACGGCCTCAAGCCCGTGCAGCGGCGCATTCTGTACGCCATGGACCGCATGGGCCTGAGCTACAGCGGTCCCAACCACAACACGGCAGCCAAGCCCGTCAAGAGCGCACGCGTGGTCGGCGATGTGCTGGGCCGCTTTCACCCGCACGGCGACCAGTCGGCCTACGACGCGCTGGTGCGCATGGCGCAGGACTTCAACCAGCGCTATCCGCTGGTCGATGGCCAGGGCAACTTCGGCAGCCGCGACGGCGACGGCGCAGCCGCCATGCGCTACACCGAGGCGCGACTGTCCAAGATCACCGGCCTGCTGCTCGACGAGATCGACATGGGCACGGTGGACTTCGTGCCCAACTACGACGGCAGCACGCAGGAGCCGCAGCAACTGCCCGCGCGCCTGCCGTTCGCCCTGCTCAACGGCGCCAGCGGCATTGCCGTGGGCCTGGCCACGGAAATCCCCAGCCACAACCTGCGCGAGGTCGCAGACGCCTGCGTGGCCCTGATCAAGCGGCCCCAGCTCAGCGACGAGGAACTGTTCCAGATCATCCCCGGGCCCGACTATCCGGGCGGCGGGCAGATCATCAGCAGCGCCTCCGACATCCAGGATGCCTATCGCACGGGCCGTGGCAGCCTCAAGCTGCGCGCGCGCTGGAAGATCGAGGAACTGGCGCGCGGCCAGTGGCAGATGGTGGTGACCGAGCTGCCGCCCGGCGTCTCGGCGCAGAAGGTGCTCGAAGAGATTGAGGACATCACCAATCCCAAGGTCAAGACCGGCAAGAAGGCCTTGAGCCAGGAACAGACCCAGCTCAAGGCCAGCATGCTGGCCGTGCTCGACGGCGTGCGCGACGAGTCCAGCAAGGATGCGCCCGTGCGCCTGGTCTTCGAGCCCAAGACCGGCAAGGTGCCGCAGCAGGAACTGATCACGGCGCTGCTGGCGCATACCAGCCTGGAGTCGTCCAGCTCCATCAACCTGACCATGATCGGCCTCGATGGCCGCCCGGTGCAGAAAAGCCTGCGCCTGATGCTCGAGGAATGGATCGCCTTCCGCCAGACCACGGTCACGCGGCGCAGCCAGCACCGGCTGGCCAAGGTGCTGGATCGCATCCACATCCTCGAAGGCCGCCAGGCCGTGCTGCTGAACATCGACAAGGTCATCGCCATCATCCGGGCCAGCGACGAGCCCCGGCAGGCGCTGATCGATGCCTTTGCGCTGTCCGAGCGCCAGGCCGACGACATTCTGGAAATCCGCCTGCGCCAGCTGGCGCGGCTGGAAGCCATCAAGATCGAGCAGGAACTCAAGGAGCTGCGCACGGAGCAAGGCAAGCTCGAAGACATCCTGGGCAGCGAAAGCACCATGCGCCGCCTGATCTGCAAGGAGATCGAGGCCGATGCCAAGCAGTTCGCCGATGCGCGCCGCACGCTGATCCAGGAGGAAAAGAAGGTCGTCGCCGAAGTCAAGGTGGTCGATGAACCCACCACGGTCATCATCTCGGACAAGGGCTGGGTGCGCACGCGCCAGGGCCATGGCGTCGATGCGGGCACGCTCAGCTTCAAGGCCGGCGACAGCCTGCACGGCACCTTCGAGTGCCGCACCGTGGACCAGTTGCTGGCCTTTGGCAGCAACGGCCGCATCTATTCGGTGCCGGTGGCGCAACTGCCCGGCGGGCGCGGCGATGGCCAGCCCGTGACCACGCTCATCGAGCTGGAGGCCGGCACCCAGATCCTGTACTACTTCGCCGGTGCCGAGGGCACGGCGCTGCTGCTGTCGGGGTCGGGTGGCTACGGCTTCGTGGCCATGGTGGGCGACATGGTCTCGCGCCAGAAGGCGGGCAAGGCCTTCGTCACGCTGGCCGACGGCGAGACGCTGTGCGCCCCGTCCACGGCCTACGGCGTGCCCATGGGCGCACGTGCCGAGCCGCAGGAAGGCGAGCAGGGCGCGGGCCTGCTGCTGCCGGCCACGCATGTGATCTGCGCTTCCACGGGTGGCCGCATCCTCACCTTCGAGATCGCCAGCCTCAAGCACATGGCCAAGGGCGGTCGCGGGCTGATGCTGCTCGACCTGGAGGACAAGGACACGCTGGCGGGCGCTGCCGCCTACACGCGCAGCATCCGCATCGATGGCGTGGGCCGCGGCGGCAAGGAGCGCAGCGAGACGCTGGAGATCCGCAGTCTCAACAATGCCCGTGGCACGCGTGGCCGCAAGGGCAAGTCGGCCGACCTGGGCTTCAAGCCGCAAAGCGTGACGCGCGTGGAGTAAGAACGCGGCCGCCCCTGCAATGCCCTCCGCGAAAGGGGCGGATCAGGGGTTTCCTCTGGGTTTTTCCGCCCACCAGGCCCTCTTCCAGGCCTCAACATGGAGTCTTCCAAAATGAGGGAGACTGCATATGCTGCGACTTCGCATGGCACACAAGCTGTGGCTTGCAGTGGCCGCCATCGTGGTGGCGCTGGTGGGCGTGGTCGGCTTGTCGGGCTATCGCTCGGCCCAGGTCCAGGCCCGGTCCGAGGCGGTGACCCAGGAGATGCAGGCGCGGGTCCAGGCCGCCGTGCGTTGGATGGGACTGACCGAAACCAACGCAGCCCGCACCCAGGCCGTGGTGGTCAGCAGTGATGCCGCCGTCGAGGCCGAGTTCAAGGACGTGATCTCCGCCACCTCGGCGCGGATCACCGAGGTGCAGAAATCGCTGGAAGCCATGCCCCTGTCCGACGCAGACAAGGCGCAGATGGCCAGGATTGCGGCAGCCCGCAAGACCATGACCGAACTGCGTGCCCAGGCGCGCCAGCTCAAGGCCGACGGCCGGCAGGACCAGGCATTGGTCCTGGTCAAGCAGTCCTACAACCCTGCCGTGGATGCCTACCTGCAGTCGCTGCGCGACTTCGTGCAGATGCAGGAGCAGGTGGCGCTTACCAGCCAGCAAGAGATGGCCGCCTCGCGCAGGCTCACCGTGGGCTTTGCCGCTGCGGCCGTGGGCCTGCTGCTGCTGGGCATCGTCATCGGCGCCCATTTCCTGATTGCCAGCATCCGCCGGCCCCTGGCCGAGGCCAGCGAACTGGCCGAACGCATTGCCGCAGGCGACCTGAGCGCAGGCGTGCAGGGACAGGCACAGCGTGCTGATGAATTCGGCGACCTGCTGCGCTCGCTGCAGGCCATGAGCGAATCGCTGTCGGGCATGGTGCAGCAGGTGCGCCAGAGCACGGACAGCATCGCCATCGCCAGCGCCGAGATCGCCACCGGCAATCAGGACCTGTCCGTGCGCACTGAGCAGACCTCCAGCAACCTGCAGGAGACGGCTGCCGCCATGGAGCAGTTCACCAGCACGCTGCAGCAAAGCGCCAGCAGTGCCCAGCAGGCCAGCAGCCTGGCGGCGGGCGCGTCACAGGTGGCCCAGCGCGGCGGCGAGGTCGTGGCCCGGGTGGTCGAGACCATGAAGGGCATCAACGACAGCAGCAGGCAGATTGCCGACATCGTCGGCGTCATCGACTCCATTGCCTTCCAGACCAACATCCTGGCGCTGAACGCCGCCGTGGAGGCGGCCCGCGCCGGCGAGCAGGGCCGTGGCTTTGCCGTGGTGGCCAGCGAGGTGCGCACGCTGGCACAGCGCAGCGCGGCGGCTGCCAAGGAAATCCGCCAGCTCATCGGCGCCTCGGTGGAGCGGGTGGAGGACGGCGCCCGCCTGGTGGGCGATGCCGGCACCACCATGGAGGGCATCGTGCAGTCCGTGCAGCGCGTGGCCGACACCATCGGCGAGATCACGGCGGCCTCTTCGGAGCAAAGCGCGGGCGTGGCCCAGGTCAATCAGGCCGTGGGACAGCTGGACCAGATGACGCAGCAGAACGCGGCCCTGGTCGAGCAAAGCGCGGCCGCGGCGCAAAGCCTGCGAGAGCAGGCCGAGCAGCTGTCGCGCACGGTGGCGGTGTTCAAGGTGGCGCATCTGGCGCCTTCGCCGGCGACGCTCGCAAGGCAGGCTGCGCCGGCGGCGCGCACTGCGCACAGCGCGGCCGCAGCGCCAAGGCGGCCGGCAGCAGCCGTGGCGCCTGCGGCTGCCGGGCCGGTTGCCGCGCGGCCTGCCGCCTGTCTCTTATACACATCTGACGCTGCCGACGAAATGCGAAC
>NZ_JAELTK010000058.1:0-39919 GCF_016428765.1 Delftia sp. ASV31 | reverse complement strand
CCCCCCCCCCCCCCCCCCCCCCCCCCCCCCCCCCCCCCCCCCCCCCCCCCCCCCCCCCCCCCCCCCCCCCCCCCCCCCCCCCCCCCCCCCCCCCCCCCCCCGCTTTTAGATGTGTATAAGAGACAGGTCGAATGTCGTGGCACAGGCCCGCGTCATAATTCCGGCCTTCAAGGTGAAGTATTTCCAGCCGCATCATCTCGGAACCCGGGCAACCAAGGTGGATGGAAATTCCGTTGGTTTCAGCCTTGAATACGGACTGCATTTTCCCTATCTCGAAACCGAAGTACCGCGCCTGACGGACTATCTGAAGTCTGCGAACGCGGTTGCCTACAACCCCGTGAACTATTTCGATGCATGGTCTCTGTCCAAGGACGGCTTCAAGTCACAGGACAACGCCGACGTGAAGGCCGTGTATGGACTGCCTGCCACCGGTCCCGGCCCTGGCAAGCAAGGTCCGAACCCCCGGGCTGGCCAGTTGGAGTGCACCGGTGCGTAAGAATTCTTGCCTCTGCTTTATTTGATACGATGTATATTATGTTAAATCACAAACGCAGATAACAGCCTGAAAACCAAGGCAAGGCACTCCTCCAGTGCCTTGCCTGCTTCGTTTTCAGCTGTTCAAGACGGTTTCCAGGCCTTCAAGCTCCTGCTTCAGCAAAAGCGCGGTTTCCTGTGGCTCGAACTGGCGCTGCAGCAGCGGGATGGTGAAGACGTAGCTTGCATCGTGCACGCCGTGGGTTTCATCGCGGCGCAGGACGTAGGCCAGTTGCAGGCGCGCCAGGGACCGGCGCAGGGCCTGGGCCTGGCCGGTGGCGCCGTGGGACTGGACCAGGGCGTCGAGTGCGGTCAGGCTGGTCTGTCCTTGCTGGGCCGTGTGATAGACGGCGATGCGGTCCAGGCGGCAGGCCTGTTCGTCGGTGCTCAAGCGGCCCCATCCCACCAGCGCGTCCTGCACAGGCTGGGATGCCATGGCCTGGCGCAGGTGGCGTTCTTCGATGACGCGTTCGTCGGGTCCCAGGGCTTCCAGGCATTCCTGGCAGAGGATGGCGACCAGGTTGGCGCGCCTGCCGCTGGCCTCTATCAGCCGCTCGGCCAGAGCGTCGTTGGCAAAGCCCAGGCGCAGCCTGCGCAGCGGTTCGGTGGCCAGGGCGTGGCATGCCGCTGGCTCCAATCCCCCAATGGCCAGGATTTCGCCGAAGTTGCGCAGCGGCGACTGGTAGTCGAGCAGCGCTGCCGCGTACAGATCCCAGAATCCCGCCAGCATGAACCAGCAACGGCCCTCCTCGCTCAGCGCACGCAAGGCGCTGAGCTGGGGGTAGCCATTGCGGGCTTCGTCGCGGAAGAACAGGTCGGCCTCGTCGATCAGCAGGTACAGCCGCCTGCCCTGCGACTGCTTTTGCAGGTGTTCGATGATGGCCTCCAGCGGTGTTTCCACGGGAAGCCCGAACTGCGTGGCCAGGCGCGGCGTGAGGCGGTGGTCGCGCAGCGAGATGTAGTGGCAGGCGATGGCCGGATGCTCCTGCAGCCGCCGCTGCACGGCCTTGAGCAGGCTGCTTTTGCCGAGCTGGCGTCCTCCCACGACCAGGTAGTTGGCCGGCTCGCGGTTGAGCACACGGGCCAGCAGGCGCTCGCGGCCAAAGAAAACGTCCTCGCGCGTCACGCCGCCGCGCGTCTGGTAGGGCGATATGCGCGTGACCTGCAACTGCGTGGCCAGCAGCCGCAGCAGCACCTGGTCTGGAGCGCCGCCCAGCAGCCATTCGGTCTGCCCCGGGCTGTCCAGCAGCACGTGCAGGTTGGCGCGGTCCTGGGCATGGCGCTGCAGCAGCGGCATGGGCGACTGGGGATGGTGCGGGCTCACGATGAGCACCACATCGCCGCCGGTTTGCAGCAGGCGCAGCTGGCGCACGAGCTCGCCCTCTTCCAGCTCCGCTGGGGGCGCATAGACCAGGCAGCGACCCAGGGCGATGGGCAGCTCGGGCGGCAGCGTCCACTCGAACATGTCTCCGGGCACGGGCCACTCGCCTTGCGCCGTTTTGCAGACGGCGGACAGGCGTTCGGCCAGGGCCCGCACGCGGGCGCCTGGGCTTGCGCCGGCAAGGCGCAGGGCCCGCTGCCAGTCCGGCGGGCGTATGCCTGCAGCGCGCAGGACGGCGGAACGGCGGCCGGTCAGCCGCAGCAGCCGGTCCAGCTGGGGCAGATGCTGGTAGGGCTTGCGGCGCAGGCGCTCGGGCTTGAGCTGTGCCGGGCCTATCAGCGGATGGCGCACCAGCCACAGCAGGGCCAGGCAGCCAAAGACCAGTGCGCTGGTCCAGATGACGCTGCGCAGCCATCCAAAGGGTTCATGCTCGGGCTGGCCCGGCGAGGGGCTGCAGTTCAGCGGCAGGTAGCGCGGCGGAGTCGGAGGCAGGCCGCCCTGGCAGCTCCAGTCCCAGCGTTGCCTGTCCAGTTGCAGCAGGACCTGGGTTCCGGCGAGCACGCCCATCTGGCTGTCGCGCACCACGTCCGCCTGCAGCACGAATGGACTGGGCGAGCTCATGCGCACGCGTGGTTCGGCAATGTCCGGCGCCACGCTGGCCAGGTCCTGCGGCCAGCTTTCATGCTGGCGCACATAGTCCATCAGGGCCAGGCGCCACAGGATGATCTCGTTCCACACCCGGCCCGAGCTTTCCGCGCCCTGCAGGCTGCTGCGGGTGAGGGGGTTGTAGCGGGGCAGCAGGATGGCCGTGCCGATGAACAGCGTGACCAAGGCGAGCAGCGCGGCGCGCCACCAGGATCTGGGCAGTTGCACAAGCCGGCCCAGGCCGCTCATGCCTGCAGCACCGCCACGGCGGCTTCGCGGGCAATGTCGCAGCGCCAGTGCAGATGGGCGCCCTCGCCTGCTCCGCGCACCTGCAGCAGATTGCCCCAGAACAGGCGCCGCAGCACGGCATCCTGCAGATAGGGGCGTGCACGGCCCAGCGATGCCGCATCCACCAGCCCGCGCAGTTGCTCGCGCGTGGCAGGTTCCTGCGCCAGGGGCAGCAAGGTCTGCCACAGGCGCGCGCTGGCCACCAGATGGGCGCGCAGCAGGGGCGAGTGCACGGAAGCGACGCCCACGCCCTGCTCCACCAGCCATTGCAGCGCTTCCTCGAAAAGCGCGGGATGCCCGCCCGTCAGCGCCTGCAATGCCTCGATGACCTCGGCCGGCCAGGCCGTGCCGGGCCAGCGCTGGCGCGCCATCAGGACCAGGTCTTCCAGCGTGGGATCGGGCCAGTGGGCCACCTGGCCGATGTTGAGCAGCGACAGATCACCGCTGCGGTACTTGAGGTCGGCCAGGGCCTCGCTGCCGCACAGCAGCAGGTGCAGGCGGCCGCTGTGCATTTCGCTGAGGCTGCGCAGGATGCCGGCCAGTGTCTCGCGCAGCTGCGCCGTGCCCTGCTCGAAGCGGCTGACCAGGCAAAACAGCCGGCCGCCGGCCAGCAGGCGCTTTTCCAGCAGGGCCTCGAATTCGTAGTCCGATCCTACTTCGCCCAGCCCGCATTGCCGGCCCAGGGCCGCAAAGTAGTCGGCCGCAGCCGTGCTCACGCTGTAGGGCGGCTGGATGTGCAACACCGCCTCGGCGCCATATTGGGCGCGGGCGCGCAGCAGCAGTTCCTGGCGAAACGGGGGCTGCCCCCAGTGCGCGGGCGACAGCAGCATGGTGATGGCATAGGGCCTGGCCTGGGCCAACTGGGCGAAAAGCCGGTCCATGAAGCCTGCAAAAGGCTGGGCGCCGGCGGCGGCGGCCTGCAGCGGAAACTCCGTGGCAAAGCCAGCGGCGGAGAACAGGCGATTGGTCTCCGCCTCCGTCAGGCGCAGGTACTGGGCGCAGGCGGCCAGCCGGTCGCGCGAGCGCGGATTGGGCAGGGAAACCCCATTCCTCCAGTTGTTGACGGCTTCCCGGCTCAGCCCGATCTCGGTGGCCACGCCCGAGGCGCTGGCGCGGATGCGGCGCATGTACAGCCCCAGCAAATGGCCGAAATCCTCGTGAACGCCTGGTGCCACGGCAGCCCCCTGTTCAATGGCGGTGGGCTGCATCAGCGACGGCTCCGCTCAGGAAAACAGCGCCTGCTGGCGCAGATCCATCCTGCCGGGGCCATGGTCCGTATCCTCATCCTGTTCACCCTCTCCTGGGATTCAGCGGGTCTTGTGCAATTTGTTTCATTTTGCCGAGCGCGGATTGTCTCAGGATGCGGCATCCCCGCCACCCTGCCCCGCAAACTCCCGTCGCGCGCCGGCCATGCGGTACAGAGGCAGCACCACCGCCAGCACCAATCCCAAAGCCAGCCAGAGCCACAGTCCCTTGCCTCTGAAGGCCAGGGCCGCAATGACGGTGAAGGCCACGGCCTCGCACAGCCCGCGAAAGCCGGCCCGCAGCATGAACAGCCCCACGATGCCCTGCACGGGCGACACGCCGCTCTTGCGCAGGCTGGCCATGGTGTCCAGCAGGGCCTGCACAGATTCCTGGGCCTGGCGGTCACGCTCCTGGTCCCGCTCGCGCAGCCGGGTGATGGTCATGGGCTGGGCCGGATTGGTGAGAGCGGTGCCGTCGGCGCCCTCTTCCTGGCCGGGCTGCGGATAGACCTCGCCATCCGTGTCGACCAGCACCTGGCGCTCCGGGTAACGGGACAGCCAGGCGTGGTGGCTGACCCATTGGCCGGCATCGAAGTGGTAGCGCTCGCTCTCGCCCACCTGGTCGTAGAAGACATGCAGCACCGCCGCCTGCAGCCCGTGCTGGAACAGCGTCTCCAGCAATCGCCAGGGCATGCCGGCCGTGGTGCGGGTGTCAAAGCCCAGCTCCAGGTGCTGGGGATGGCCCAGGGCGCTGGCATTGGCCCAGTCGTCATCCCACAGCGCGGACCGATCCAGGGCGGGGTCCAGCTCATGGATCCAGCGCTCGGCCTGCTCCCAGGACTGCCGGGCCAGGTACTGGCAGATCAGCTGCACGCGGCGCAGCTGCAGGGGCGTATCGAAGAAAAGATAGAGGTGATGGACGTTGCTGGACATGGCGGGCCTGAGGCGTTTGCAGGAATGCCGCGATTGTTCAATTGCAGCCGCCAGCCGGCCCTCCCAGGCCTGTCCAGCACGCGGCTGGCAAGCGCTCCCACCGGTTGACATTCTGTCCACTGCAAGAAGCGGGATGCAGGCGCTGCGGCGGCGCCCTAGACTGCGGCAATTGCCCACAGCGCCCATATTGCCAACCGCGCCTATACCGCCAACTCCGCCCGCCATGCACAACCTCGGTCTTTTCGACAACGAAGCTTGCGAATCCGCCCCGCCCTGCCACTGGACGCAGATGGAGCACCAGCTCGATGAGCAAGGCTGCGCGCGCCTGCCCGGCCTGCTGGATGCGCAGCAGTGCCGCGACCTGGCCGCTCTTTACGCAAGGGAGGACAGCTTTCGCTCCCGCATCGTCATGGCACGCCACGGTTTCGGGCGCGGCGAGTACCAATATTTCGACTACCCCTTGCCACCGCTGCTGCAGCGCCTGCGCGAGCAGCTGTATCTGCGCCTGGCGCCGGTGGCCAATCTCTGGAACCAGCGCATGGGGCTGGAGGTGCGCTATCCGGACCGGCTGCAGGACTTCCTGGCGCGCTGCCACGCGCAGGGCCAGTTGCGGCCCACGCCGCTCATCCTTCAATACGGTGCGGGCGACTACAACTGCCTGCACCAGGATGTCTATGGAGAGCATGTGTTTCCGCTGCAGGTGGTGCTGCTGCTGTCGCGGCCCGGGCGGGACTTCACGGGTGGCGAGTTCGTCATCACCCAGGCAGATGGCGACTGGCAGCGGGCCGATGTGATGGCACTGGACCAGGGCGATGCGCTGGTCCTGGCCGTGCGCCACCGGCCCGTGCCCGGGCGGCGCACCGGCTACCGCCGCGTGGCCATGCGCCATGGGGTCAGCCGCATCCACAGCGGCCATCGCCATACCGTGGGGCTGATCTTTCATGACGCACTTTGATGGATGGCCGGCATGAGCACGCTGGATCTTTTCGCCGATGAACATCCCGCCGGGGCCGAATCCATAGGCCCCCAATCCGTGGTGCTGCGCGGCCATGCCCTGCCCCATGCCGTGCAGTTGCTGGAGGCGGTCGAAGGCATTGCGGCGCGGGCGCCGCTGCGCCATCTGGTCACGCCGGGCGGCTTCACCATGTCGGTGGCCATGACCAACTGCGGCGCGCTGGGCTGGACCAGCGACAGGCGCGGCTACCGCTACAGCGCCATCGACCCACTCAGCGGCCAGCCCTGGCCGGCCATGCCGGCCGTGTTTGTCCGGCTGGCGGGCGAGGCGGCCGCTGCGGCGGGGTTCGAAGGCTTTGTGCCCGATGCCTGCCTCATCAACCAGTACCTGCCGGGCACCCGGCTTTCCCTGCACCAGGACCGCGACGAACGCGACCTGGGCGCGCCCATTGTCTCGGTGTCCCTGGGCATGCCGGCCACTTTTCTGTTTGGAGGACTGGCGCGGGCGGACAGGACGGCCAGGGTGCCGCTGCAGCATGGCGACGTGGTGGTCTGGGGCGGCGTGGATCGGCTGCGCCACCACGGCGTGTTGCCGCTCAAGGACCAGCCTCACCCGCTGCTGGGCGGGCGGCGCATCAATCTCACTTTTCGCAAGGCGGGCTGAATGGTTGGACGGTCTGAAATGGACAGGCTCAACAGCCAGGATCGCTTCGCCCGCCTGGATTGGGCGCGGATTGCCGCTGAGCTCGATGCCGAAGGCCATGCCCTGCTGCCGCAGCTGCTGACTGCGGATGAAAGCCGCGCCTTGGCCCGCGAGGCGGCAGCCGCGTCTGGCCTGCCGCCCTGCGTGCAGGCATGGCGCCCGGTGCTGTACGGGCATCTGCTGGCCCTGGCCAACCGCTGGCGCGAACACATGGGCATGCAGCCTGGGTTGCCAGGCTGCTTCGAGGATTTCATGCGTCCGGGCCGGCAAGCAGGCCAAACGCAGCCGCAGCCACATCTGCTGCGCGTGCCGCAAGCGGGTCATGCCCCGCTGCGTTCATACAGCGAAGGTGCGGCGGTGTTTCCGCTGCAGCTGGTGCTGCTGCTGTCCCGGCCGGGCCAGGATTTCGAGGGCGGCGAATTCGTGATGACCGAGCAGCGCCCGCGCATGCAATCGCGCCCCATGGTGCTGCCGCTGGGCCTGGGGGATGCGGCCATCATCGCCACGGGGCCGCGCCCGGTGCGCGGTGCGGCGGGCTTTTACCGCGTGCACCTGCGGCATGCCATCAGCCGCGTTCACCGTGGCGAATGGCTGGGTCTGGAGCTGCTTTTGCACGACGTGCCCCAGGCGCCAAAGGCTCTGCAAACAGACCGCTGGCTATAATGCCGCGCCTGCAAAGGCATCCGTGCAACAGGTGTCCGCATGCCAGCCATGGGGATGAAACGGGAACAAGGTGACTGCCAGCAAATGCTTTTTGCGCTGCCGGCACAGGCCTTGGCTGCCCCCGCAACGGTAAACAAGTCAAGGCGCTCCATGCCTGTCCCGCCAGTCTCCGCAACCCTGCGGAGGGGCGATGACAGGCTGTCACTGGTTCATGGCGTGGTCTGCAACATGCAGCTTTTCGCGGGTGGATTGGGAAGACGGGGCGCTGGGCGCAAGGCATGTCCTTGCGCCGCTTGTGAGCCCGGAGACCGGCCTGCTGCGTTTCGCGCCTGCTGTGCAGGCGTTTTCTTGACTGTCTGCGGGGTGCGGATGGCAACGTCCTGCGCCCTTTCCTCCCACGCTGGCTGGAGAGGTGGCAGTGCCTTGCTTTCGCATCAGACGGTCGAAGACCGATGTTCGAAATGCATTCTTCCTTTTCCAGGGTTTCCAGCGCTCGCGCTGCCCAGTCCCTTTCCGTGCGACTGAGCCCGCTGGCCCTGGCCTGCGCCTTCATCTGCCTGCCGGCGCAGGCTCAAACCCAAACGCCCACGCCAACGCCCCCATCAACCGCCCTGCCCGAGGTCCAGGTCACCGGCCAGGCCGAACGCATCGGCCAGCAACTGGCCCAGCCTGCGCGCTCTGCCAGCCATACCGGCGTCTCCAACCAGGAAGTTCCGGCCAGCGTGGACGGCGTCTCTGCCGAGCAGATGCAGGAGCGCGGCGACTACGCCCTGGTGGACGCCGTCACGCGCACCGTGGGCCTGACGGCCAGCAGCACGCCGGGCAACGGCGGCCTGGCCTTCAGCAGCCGCGGCTTTGCGGGTGTCAATTCCGTGGGCGTGGCCGAAGACGGCATGGTGCTGGGCGTGGCTGCGGGCACCACGGCCTATCCGGGTGACAGCTGGGGCTACGAGCGCATCGACGTGCTGCGTGGACCGGCCTCGCTGATGTTTGGCAGCGGCACCATGGGCGCCACGGTCAACGCCATCCGCAAGCAGCCCAGCCGCACCAGCTCGGCCGAGGTGCTGGTGGGCGCGGGCACGGACGACACGCTGCGCCTGGGCCTGGGCGTGACCGGCGCCCTGGGCGCCTATGCCAGCTACCGCATCGACAGCTACACCGCCCGCAGCGCAGGCGAGCGCGATCTGGACCAGTCGCGCAACGGCAAGTTCATGAGCACGCTGCGCTTGGAGCCCACGAGCGACCTGCAGATCGACCTGATCGCCGACCGCAGCGTGCAAAAGCCCAGCCGCTACTGGGGCACGCCGGGCCTGGACGGCAAGGTGGTGGAGTCCCTGCGCGACCGCAACTACAACGCCGAAGACAGCGTGCTGCGCTATGCCGACGAGCGCCTGCGCGCCAAGGTGCAATGGAAGGCCAATGACTGGCTGACGGTGCGCAACGAGCTGTATCACGTGAAGTCCGACCGCCACTGGCGCAACATCGAGGCCTACGCGCTCAACCCCGCCACCTGGACCGTGGGCCGCTCCGACTATCTGGAAATCCTGCACGACCTGGAGCAGACCGGCAACCGCCTGGGCCTGAACGTGGACCGGGGCTCGCACAAGATCGCCATGGGCTGGGAGGCCGCGCGCATCAACCTGCGGCTGTCCAACAATTCGCCCTATGGCGGCTCGTCCACGGTCTCGGCCTGGGACCCCGTGCATGGCAGCTGGGCCAGCCCCGATCTCACCGCCGCCAAGACAGAAACCGGCGTGACCCAGCATGCCCTGTACCTGGAAGATGCCTGGCGCATCAGCAACCGCTGGCTGGCCATGGCCGGACTGCGCCGCGATGTCTACGACTTTGCCAGCCACTCGCTGGTGGGTGGCACGGATTTCAACAAGACGCTGGCCGCCACCTCCTGGCGCCTGGGCCTGACCTATGAGCTGGCCCGCAACACCCATGTCTATGGGCAGATCAGCTCGGGCCACGATCCCGTCAACAGCCTGGTCTCGCTGAACCTGGCCAATACCGCCTATGCCCTGAGCAAGGGCCGCCAGGCCGAGATCGGCATCAAGCAGCAGGTGGCCGGCGGGCGCGGCGAGTGGACGCTGGCCGTGTTCGACATCAAGAAGGACAACATCATCACGCGCGACCCCGACCGCCCGGCCATCTCCATCCAGGGCGGCAGCCAGTCCTCGCGCGGGGCGGAAGCCACCGCCGCCTTCCAGGCCACGCCCGCCCTGCGCGTGGAGGGCAATCTTTCCTATGTGGACGCCCAGTTCGACAAGCTCATCGAGGCCGGCGGCAACCGCGCAGGCAACCGTCCGCAGAACGTGGCCAAGACCACGGCCAACCTCTGGGGCCACTACCGCGTGGGCGCCTGGCAGGCCTCGCTGGGCCTGCGCTACGTGGGTGACCGCTTTGGCAACAACGCCAATACCGTGAAACTGCCCGCCTACACCGTGGCCGACGCCGCGCTGAGCTGGCAGATGGACCCGCGCACCACCCTGAGCCTGATCGGCCGCAACCTGGCCGACAGGGTCTATGTGGGATCGAGCTACGGCAGCCAGTTCCTGGTCGGGCAAGGCCGCCGCTTCGAGATCGCGGCCCATATCCGGTTCTGATGGCCATGGCGCGCTCCAAAAGCCTCCACGGTCTCCACGGCCTGTGCGCTGGCGCCCTGGCGGCCACCCTGCTGCTGGCCGGCTGCTCGCGCAGCGATTCCGGCACCACCAGTGAACTGCCGGCACCGGCTGCCGCACCGCAGGCGGCCGTGACCGTCAATGTCTGCGGCAGCCCCGTGACCTACGCCAGCGCACCGCTGCGCGCCGTGACCCATGACGTGAACATCACCGAGATGTTTCTCTTCCTGGGCCTGGGTGACCGGCTGGTGGGCTACAGCGGCATCACGCAGGCCAAGCAGATCGACCCGGCCTTCCAGGCCCAGCTGGCCCGCGTGCCGCGGCTGGCGGAGCGCGAGATGAACCTGGAGGCCATCCTGGGCGCCTCGGCAGATTTCGTCTTCGGAGGCTGGAGCTACGGTTTTCGCCAGGGCCAGGTCACGCCCGAGGTGCTGCAGCGCCACGGCATTGCCTCGTACGTGCTGTCTGAATCCTGCATCCGCGTGGGGCCGCGCAGCCAGGTGGCGCTGGAAGACGGCCTGACCGACCTGCGCAACCTGGGCCGCATCTTCCGCATCGACGCCCATGCCGAGCAACTGGCGCAGGGGCTGGAGCGCGACCTGAAGGACCTGCGCGAGCGCATGCAGGGCGTGCGGCAGCGGCCTTCGGTCTTCGTCTACGACAGCGGCCAGGACATCCCCGTGACCGTGGGCCGCTACGGCATGCCGCAGGCCATGATCGAGGAAGCGGGCGGGCGCAACATCTTCGACGACATTCCCAGCAACTGGCCTGCAGGCAACTGGGAGGACGTGGTGCAGCGCAACCCGCAGTGGATCGTCATCATCGACTACGGCCAGCCCCATGCGCAGGGCAAGATCGACTTCCTGCTGGCCAAGCCTGAGCTGGCCGGCGTCGATGCCATCCGCGAAAAGCGGTTCTTCGTGATGACCTATGCCGAGGCCACGCCCGGCCCGCGCAACATTGCGCGGACCCGCGCCCTGGCGCAGGCCCTGCACCCCGACCGCATGCCGGCGCCCAGCCATGCGGCCAACTGACTCCCGCTGGCCCAGGCGCCCGGGCGCCGCCAGCCTCTGGTGCCTGCTGCTGTTCGCGGCCCTGTTGTTGGTGATGACGCTGGCCATCACCTGGGGACCAGTGGACATGCCGGCCGGCACGGTCTGGCGCATTGCCTGGAGCCGGCTGCTGCAGGTGCTGGGCATGCAGCCGCCGCCGCTGGAGGGCATCACGCCGCAGCACCAGCAGATCGTCTGGCTGATCCGCATGCCGCGCGTGCTGCTGGCGGCCCTGGTGGGCGCGGGGCTTGCCGTGGTGGGCACCATCATGCAGGCCATGGTGCGCAATCCGCTGGCCGATCCCTATCTGCTGGGCGTGTCCTCGGGCGCGTCGGTGGGCGCGGTGGCCGTGCTGGCCTTCGGTGCGCTGGCCTCGGCCGGCATGTACGCCCTCACGGCCGGGGCCTTTGTGGGGGCGCTGGCGGCCACCGTCGCCGTCTACCTGCTGGCGCGCTCCCAGGGCCGCATCCATGCCACGCGGCTGATCCTGGGCGGTGTGGCCATCGGCTATGTGCTGGCAGGCGTGACCAGCCTGATCACCCTGTCATCGGGCCAGCGTGACCTGGCCAATGCCCTGCTGACCTGGACGCTGGGCAGCCTGGCCGGCACGCAGTGGGAGGAACTGGGCATTCCCGTTGCCGTGCTGGCTGCGGGAATGCTCTGGCTGGGGCTGCAGACGCGCCCGCTCAACGCCCTGCTGGCCGGTGACGAGGCCGCCGCCACGCTGGGCGTGGACACGGCACGGCTGCGGCGCGCACTGTTCCTGGCGGTGTCGCTGCTCACGGGCACCATGGTGGCGGTCAGCGGCGCCATCGGCTTTGTGGGGCTGATCGTGCCGCACGCCGCGCGCATGCTGGTGGGCACGGACCACCGGCGCGTGCTGCCCGTGGCCGCCCTGGCCGGCGCCCTGCTGCTGGTGCTGGTGGATCTTGTCGCGCGCACGGCCTTTGCGCCCATGGAACTGCCCGTGGGCGTGATCACCTCGCTGATCGGCGGACCCTTCTTCGTCTGGATGCTGGTGCGCCAGCCGGTGCAGGGAGGGCGCGGCCCATGAAGCTGCAAGCCCAGGACCTGTGCTGGAGTGCCGATGCCCGGCGTGCCGACGCCCGGCGCATCGTGGACCAGGCCAGCCTCGCCCTGCACAGCGGCGAATGCGTGGGGCTCATCGGCCCCAACGGCAGCGGCAAATCCACCCTGCTGCGCATGCTCTACCGCGTGTTGCGGCCCGACGCAGGCTGCGTGCTGCTGAACCAGCGCGACATCCGGGACATGACGGCGCGCGAGTTCGCGGCCCAGGTCTCGGTCCTGGCGCAGGAGGCGCCACAGAGCTTTGACTTCACCGTGCGCGAAGCCGTGATGATGGGCCGCATCCCCCATCAGTCCCCCTGGGCGGGCGACAGCGCCGAGGACCTCGCCGGCATGCGCCAGGCGCTGGCCCAGGTGAATGCCCTGGCGCTGGAGGAGCGGCGTTTTTCCAGCCTGTCCGGCGGCGAGAAGCAACGCGTGCTCGTGGCCCGCGCGCTGACCCAGCAGCCTCGGCTGATGCTGCTGGATGAGCCCACCAACCACCTGGACATACGCCATCAGCTGGAGTTGATGTCACTGGTCCGGCGCCTGCAGATCAGCAGCATCGTCGCCCTGCACGACCTCAACATCGCCGCCCACTACTGCGACCGTCTCTATCTCATGGAACAAGGCCGCATCGTTGCCCATGGCACACCGGCGCAGGTACTGACCCCGGCCACCATCGGCCAGGTCTACGGCGTGGCTGCCGAGGTGGACATCCATGCCGCCACCGGCCGGCTGCGCATCAGCTTCATTCCCGATGAACTCCTCTGAAACATCCATCCCGCCCGGGCCCGACGCCGTGATCGTGCTGGGCCGTGGCGGCACGGGCGCCGCCTCGCGCCAAAGCCTCATCGAACTGGCCGATGCCTTGCGCCCGAAGCTGGAGCCGGCCTGCAAGGTCGTCACATCCTTCGTGGACAAGGCCGCCCCCTCGCTGCCTGCGGCGCTGCAGCAGTGCCTGCCGGCCCGCTCCATCGTCGTGCTGCCCCTGTTCTCGCCCGACGAGCCTGCCCTGCTGCGCTGGCTGCACAAGCTGGCCATGCGCTGGCGCTCGCAGTTGCCGGACCAGGGCGTGCAGGTGCGGTTTGCCGACCATCTGCTGGGTGCTGCGACCATGCCCGCGCTGCTGCTGTCTCAGATGGCCCAGGCCCTTCAGGCCCCAGATATTGCCGAGACCGCTGGCGACCAATGGCAGCACGATCCCCAGGCCTGGTCCCAGGTGCCGGACCACCAGCACCACGCCCTGGTCTGCACGGGGCCGCGCTGCACCGCCCTGGGCGCCGTGGCCGTCTGGCAAAGCCTGGGCGAGGCCGTGCAGGCCAGCAGCGAACTGCGTGCCAGGCTGCGCCTGCTGCAGACCAGCTGCCAGTACCCCTGCAACCATGGCCCGCTGGCCATCGTCTATCCGGACGGCGTCTGGTACGGGCGGCTGACAGTCGGGAATGCGGCCCAGGTGGTGGAGGCCCATGTGCTCTCGCGGCAGGTTTGTGCGGAGCACCACGTGCACGGGCCTGTGGAGCTTTTCTCGGACTCGTGAGACCATATTTCGCCAAGCATTCCCCTGATCAAATCCGATGACGCTTGATCTGCCCGACGATATCGTTGCCCATCCCCTATATGGCTCGAAGCCGATGCACTCAGGCGTCAGCCTGCCCAATGCGGTCTTTGCCCGCGCTCATTGGAGCTATGGCAGTGAACGCTTTTTCCCGGAATCAGCCCTCATCGCTGATACCACCAAGCAAAATTACAACGTCTTCCCCCGCTATTGCTACGTCGACATCCTCAAGCATTGCAGAGGCTGTGACCGCCCCTTCATCTTTTTTGCGATGGAGCAGAAGCACTGGTTCGAGACCTTGCGTTTCTATGTCGATGCTGACTGCGTCCATTGCACGGAGTGCGGCAAATCGCGGCGCAGGGCTAAACGACGCGTGACCCTCCATGCACATCTTGCGAAAAAGAAGGATTTGAGCGACGAGGAGTTCATGCATTTCGTGGACAACACAGTCCACTTGCTCCAGGCCGGCTTTCTCAAGAATCTCTCCAGACTGGGGCAACTGAAAAACCGGGCCATGGCACGCATGCCCGAGTACAGCGGCACCAGGCAGTTGGAAGAGGCCCTCAGGTGCCTGCGGGCAGGGTCTTCTTGACGGCAGGCTGTGCCGTCTCCAGCTTGGCCAGCCTCACCGCCACAAAATCCCGCAACGCACGCACCAGCGGCGTAAACTGCCTGCGACTGGGGGCGACCAGGAACAGCGGCACGCACTCGGTCGTCCAGTCGGTGCACAGCGCAAGAAGGCGGCCCCGGGCCAGGTCCTCGGCCACGTCGAAATACGACTTGTAGGCAATCCCTCGCCCGGCCACGGCCCAGCGCCGCACGGCATCTCCGTCATTGGCCACATTGCGGCCGCGCACCCGCACATGGACGGGCTCAGGTACGGCAGCCCCCTGCCCTGCCGGCCAGAAACTCCAGCGGTCGTGCACTTCCTCGCCCAGCATGAAGCACAGGCAGTCATGTCCGGCCAGGTCGTGGGGGGTGGCGGGTGCGCCACGCTGCTGCAGATAGGAAGGCGCGGCGCAGAGCACGCGGCGGTGCGTGTCCGACAGCGGCAAGGCCACCAGGCTGGAATCCTGCGGCCTGCCATAGCGAAAAGCCGCGTCCACAGGCTCGCTGTAGACATTGGCCGCGCGGTCGGACAGGTGCAGGCGCAGATCCACGCCTGCGTGCTGGCTCTGGAACTCGTCCAGCCAGGGCATGAGCACGTTGCGGCCCAGGTCGGAGGGGGCGGCCAGTTGCAGCGTGCCGCGCAAAGCGGCCTGGCCGCCAGCCAGCTGGTCGCGCACCTGGCGCAGGCCGGCCAGCGCGGGGCGGCAGTGCTCCAGAAACAGCTCGCCCTCCTGCGTGAGCCGCAGGCTGCGCGTGGAGCGCACGAACAGGGTCACGCCCAGCTCTGCCTCCAGCCGCTTGAGCGCTGCGCTGGCCGCAGCCGGGGTCAGGTCCAGGGCACGCGCAGTGGCCGAGAGGCTGCCGCTGTCTGCGGTGCGCACGAAGATATCCAGGTCTTGCAGGCTTTTCATGGGCGTTCGCCAGGCTTTGATTTTCAAAAACTATTTGAAGCTTAGTCCAACGAGCAAGCCATTTGTCGCGCTTGCGCCAACTGGGCGCACGGCCTGGGATGGAAGCCGGCTTCCATCCTTTGGCAGCGGATCTTGGCGCCGCGGCAACCGTAGTATGGTTGCCGCCATGCAGCTCAAACATTTCGCCGGTGCCCTGGCTGGCAGCCTTGTGTTCGCCACAGCCACGGCAGGGGTCACCGCAGCCAAGACCCCCTCCTATCCCGATGCCGATGCCAGCGACCCCGCAAAGCTGGGCTGGATGGTGGGCTCGCCGCCACCGCCGGACCGCATGCTGCGCTTCGACGACGGCTCCTATTTCCAGTTTCCCGCCATGCGCTGGAGCGTCTCGCACTTTCGCCAGCTCATGCCCACGGTGAATGTGTCGCGCGGCCTGGCGCCTGCAGCGCCGCTGGCCCAGGCGCTGCGCGAAGACATCGACGAGTTGCGCTTCACGCCATTGGGTGCCAGCCAGCCCATGACCTGGCGCGATTCGCTCAAGGCCAACTACACCGACGGCATCGTGGTGCTGCACAAGGGCCGCGTGATCTATGAGCGCTACTTCGGCGTGCTCAAGCCCGAAGGCCAGCACGGCGCCATGTCGGTGACCAAGTCCTTCGTCGGCACGCTGGCGGCCATGCTGGCTGCCGAGGGGCAGCTCGACCCCTCGCGCCGCGTGTCGGAATACGTGCCCGAGCTGGCGGCCTCGGCCTTCGGCAATGCCACGGTGCGCCAACTCATGGACATGACCACGGGCATACGCTTCAGCGAAGACTATGCGGACCCGCAGGCCGAGGTCTGGGCGCATGCAGCGGCCGGCAACCCGCTGCCCAAGGCCAAGGACTACACCGGGCCGCGCAGCTACTACGAATTCCTGCAGACCGTGAAGCCCGAAGGCGTGCACGGCAAGGCCTTCGGCTACCGTACGGCCAATACCGATGCGCTGGGCTGGGTGCTGGCGCGCGTGAGCGGCCAATCGGTGGCCGATCTGCTGTCCGAGCGCATCTGGAGCCGCCTGGGCGCCGAGCAGGATGCCTACATGTCGGTGGACTCCACAGGCACGCCCTTTGCAGGCGGCGGCCTGAACCTGGGCCTGCGGGACCTGGCGCGCTTTGGCGAGATGCTGCGCAACCGGGGCCAGTTCAACGGCCAGCAGATCGTTCCCGCAGCGGCCGTGGACGATATCCGCCGGGGCGGCGATGCGGCGGCCTTTGCCAAGGCCGGCTACAAGCTGCTGCCGGGCTGGACCTACCGCAACATGTGGTGGGTCACGCACAACGCCCATGGCGCCTTCGCCGCACGCGGCGTGCATGGCCAGACCGTGTACATCGATCCCAAGGCACAGATGGTGATTGCGCGCTTCGCCTCCCACCCGGTGGCCGGCAATGCGGCCAATGACCCGACCTCGCTGCCCGCCTACGAGGCGCTGGGCCGGCTGCTGGCTGGGGAGCGCTGAAGCACTGAAGGGGCGGGAATTTCCCGCATAGGCTTCGGCGGCCAGGGGGCACCGCCTGGAAGAACGCGTATTGTCAAGAAAATTTGCTAACGTATGTAGCATCTTCTTGCAATAAGTAATTCTTCTATGTTCCAGTCCCTGCGTGCGCGACTCATCGCGCTCAGCGTGGCCATCGTCACCGTGGCCATGCTGGCCCTGGCCATTGCCAACTTCCTCACGGTGCAGCGCCATGTGCTGTCCACCCTCGACGACCAGAGCCGCCAACTGGTGAACGCCCAGGCCCAGGTTCTGGGCGAATGGGTGGCGACCAAGCGCCTGCTGACCCATACCCTGGCGCAGGCGGTCGATACGCCGGACCCGCGTGCCGTGGTCCAGGCGCTGCGCGACGGCGGCGGCTTCTCGGACGCCTACTTCGGCTACACCGACAAGCGCATGTTCTTCCTCAACGAGATGGCTGCCGACTACGACGTGACGGCCCGCCCCTGGTTCAGGCAGGCGCTCAAGGAAGGCAGGCCCATCGTGACGGCGCCTTATCTGTTTGTCTCTCCACCCGAAGTGGGCGTGACCTTTGCCGAGCCCGTGGGCCCTGCCGGCAATCCCGTCGCCGTGGTCGGCACCGACGTGCTGCTGACCACCGTGGTGCGCACCGTGGGCGCCATCCGGCCTACGCCGGGCAGCTTTGCCTTCTTGGTGGATGAGGCGGGCGCCATCGTCACCCATCCCGATCCAGCACTCACGCTCAAGCCCGTCTCCGCGCTCTCGCCCCAGTTGCGTGCCGACGCCATCCAGGCCCTGCCCAAGGCGGACACCGGCATGCGCACGGCCGTCGGCGGCAAGGACTTCCTGCTCTACGGCCAGGGCGTGCCCGGCACGAACTGGCAACTGGTGGTGGCCGTGCAGCGCGACGAGGCGCTGTCCGCGCTGGGTTCGCTGCTCAAGGTGTCGGGCGCCATCGTTGCCATTTCGCTGATCCTGGCGATTGCGCTGCTGGGCGCCGTCATCGCCCGCGTCACGCGCCGGCTGGCCGTGGTGCGCGATGCGCTGGAAGACATCGCCTCGGGTGACGGCGATCTCACGCGCCGCCTGTCGGTGCAAGGCAACGACGAACTGACGCAGATTGCGCGCGCGTTCAACCACTTCACCGACAAGATCGCCTCGGTGCTGGTGCGCATCCGGGAATCGTCCGAGACCGTGCGCCATGCTTCCACCGAAATCGCCAGCGGCAACCAGGATCTGTCGGCACGCACCGAGCAGCAGGCCAGTTCGCTGGAGGAAACGGCTGCCGCCATGGAGCAGCTCACTGCCACCGTGCAGCACAACGCCGAGAATGCGCGCCAGGCGCGCCAGCTGGCCAGCAGCGCCTCGGACATCGCCACGCATGGCGGCACCGTGGTGGACCAGGTGGTGCGCACCATGGGCGGCATCGAGCAGTCCTCGCACCGCATTGCCGACATCATCGGCGTGATCGACTCCATTGCTTTCCAGACCAACATCCTGGCGCTGAACGCCGCCGTGGAAGCGGCCCGCGCCGGCGAACAGGGCCGGGGCTTTGCCGTGGTGGCCTCCGAGGTGCGCACGCTGGCCCAGCGCAGCGCCACGGCCGCCAAGGAAATCAAGGCGCTGATCGACGACTCCGTGGGCCAGGTCGATGCCGGCAGCCGCCTGGTGCAGGACGCGGGCGCCACCATGGGCAAGGTGGTGGAAAGCGTGCAGCGCGTGACCGCCATCGTCACCGAGATCAGCAATGCCAGCCAGGAACAGAGCACGGGCATTGCCGAAATCGGGACCGCCGTCAGCCAGATGGACCAGTCCACCCAGCAGAACGCGGCCCTGGTCGAAGAGGCCACGGCCGCGGCGCAGTCGCTGCAGCAGCAGGCCGCGCAACTGGCGGACGTGGTGGCAGGCTTTCGGCTGGACAGCGAATCATCCCGGTCCAGAAGCATCGCCCTGCATAGGTGAAATCTGCACCGCACGGCAGGCAACCCACCGCCCTGCCCCCGCGGCCCCGGTCCGGTTACTGCAGCGCGATTGCGGCCTGCCGCACCAGCTTCTCCGTGCGGGGGACCTCGGTTTTGACGAAGGCCTCGAAGTCGGCAACGCTGCCGCCACGGGCTTCAGCGCCGGTGGCCACCAGGCGCTCGCGGAACTCCGGCGTGTTCAGCAGCTTGTTGATCTCGGTGTTGAGCCGGGAGACCACGGCCGGCGGCGTGCCGTGGCTGGCCACGATGCCGTACCACGGGGCGATGTCAAAGCCCGGATAGCCTTGTTCGGCAATCGTCGGGATGTCCGGGGCCATGGCGGCGCGGCTTGCGGTCGATACGCCCAGGGCCCGCAGCTTGCCGGCCTTCACCTGGGGCAAGGCGGTCATGATGGTGTCGAAGTACAGGGAGACCTGGCCCGATATCAGGGCCGGAATGGCCTCGGCCGCACCCTTGTAGGGCACATGCACTATGTCGATGCCGGCGGCCTGGCGCAGGAACTCGCCAGCCATGTGCGAGGTCGTGCCGGCCCCGAAGGATGCATAGGTCAGCTTGCCGGGGTTTGCCTTGGCATAGGCCACCATCTCAGCCAGCGTACTGAACGGCAGGGACGGATTCGCCAGCAGCACATTGGGCGTGACCGCCACGATGGCCACCTTCTCGAAGGCGTCCGGGTTGTAGCTCAGCTTCTTGTACAGAAAACGGTTGGTGACCATGGAGGCCGGCCCGCTCATCAGCAGGGTGTAGCCGTCGCCCGGGGCCCGGGCGGCGGTGTCGCTGCCGATCATGGCGGCGGCACCCGGCTTGTTTTCCACCAGCACGGGCTGGCCCAATGAATTGCTCAGCCCGGCGCCAACCTGCCGGCTCAAAAGATCCGTGGCGGACCCGGCCTGAAAGGGGACGACGATGCGAATGGGCTTGCTGGGCCAGGCGCCGGCCCCCTGGGCAGAGGCTTGAGCGGATGCGACAAGGGCCAGGGCAGACAGCAGGGCCGTGGCCAGGGGAGTGCGGAGCGTTTGGAGAGGCATGGTCTTCATCAGGTTGGAGAGCAGGCATGGCGAAGGAACAGGTTCCGGCTGCCATGGGGAAAATGCATAGATATTTAGATATTTGTATCCAATCATGCAGAAGACTAGCAAGCAATAATCGAACCAGCTCTAGGGAAAACCGCCTCTTGCCACCACCTGCACCGGCATGGCTGCGTGGAAACCGGCACAAACGGGGTCCGGGAGGCGCAGGCAGGTCCCCGTAGAATCGGCGGGCCCCCTGCCCGGGGCGAAAGACACCGGATAAACCATGCTGACCGACCGACGCGCCTCGTTTGACACTGTCCATGCCACGGCACAGGAAGAGGCCTACCAACACATCAAGCGCGGCATACGCACGGGCGAACTGCGCCCGGGCATGCGGCTGGCACCGGATGACATCGCGGCCGAAATTGGCACCAGCCGCATGCCCGTGCGCGAGGCGCTGAACCGCCTTGCCACGGAGGGGCTGATCGTCAACCGCCCCAACCGTGGCTCGGTGGTCCGGGTGCTGACCGAAAAAGAGGTGCGCGAGGTGTTCGCCATGCGCGCGGTGCTGGAGGGCCTGGCGGCCACCCTGGCGGCCGAGAACGTGACCACCAATGACATCCACGATCTGGAGCAGTTGCTGCAGCGCATGCACCGCAACGGACTGAATGCATCGGAATGGATCACGGCGCACCGCCAGTTCCACGAGCGCCTGTGCACCATTGCCGACGCTCCCCAGCTGATGCGGCAGATCGCGTCCCTGCACTCAGTCTCCGAGCCCCTGATGCGGGTGTGGCTGGAGGGCAAGCCATCGACGGACTACGTGCACGACAGGCACGAAGAACTCATAGGCGCATTGAAGGCCAGGGATGGCGCAAAGGTGGAGGCCCTGATGCGCGCCCACATCCTGCGCACGCTTCCAGGCATCCTCCAGGCGAACCAGGCCGACTGAAATCTGCGCTGAAATCCGCACTGAAAGCCGCGCCGGCCCCTTCGCTGTCACGACAGCCTGGAGCCAGCGCGCAGGCTGCCGTCCGTCAGGAGCGGTTGGCGCCCATGGCGCAGCCGTCCTTGCGGTGGTCGGATGCGCCGTGCAGCACACCGTTGTCCCAATCCACCCGGATGGCCTGGGCGCCGCCGATGGCAGGATAGCCGGGCGCCACCAACTGGTAGCCCTGCTGCTCCAACGCCTGCGCGACATGCTGCGGCAAGGTGCTTTCAACCTCGACCTTGTCGGTGCCGGGAATGGGGAACAGCCGGGGCAGATCGCTGGCAGCCTGGATATCGCAGCCGTAGTCGATCACCTTGGACAGAAAGTGCGCATGGCCCATGGCCTGGTAGTGGCCGCCCATCACGCCGAACACCAGCTCCACGCGGCCATCCTTCGTGGTCATGCCGGGGATGATGGTGTGCAGGGGCCGTTTGCCGGGCCCGATGCAATTGGGGTGGCCCTCAGCCAGTTCAAAGCTCTGGCCCCGGTTGTGCAGCAGCACGCCTGATTTGGGCGCCATCAGGCCGGAGCCGAAGGGGTGGAAGATCGAGTTGATGAAGCTGGCGCAGTTGCGATCCTTGTCCACCACCGAGATGTAGACCGTGTCCTTGTGCTCAGCTGCCGCATTGGTCGCCGGGGTCTTGAAATGCTCCGGGAACTCGCCGTTGCGCAGCTGGCCGGCCAGCTCCTGCGACAGCAGATAGTCGATGTCCACATCGGCGAAGCGCGGATCGGCCAGCAGCGCATCCCGCACCCGGTAGGCCATGCGCGTGGCATCGATCTCGGCCTTCAGCCGCTCGGGCGAGAGCGGGTCCGTGCCCGGCTCCAGGCCCTGCAGAATGTTCAGCAGCAGCAGGGCAATGATGCCTTGGCCCGGAGGCGGGCACTCGTGCACCACATGGTCTCGGAACCTGCTCTTGACCGGCTGCACGAACTCGCCACGATAGGTGGAGAAGTCCTCAAGCGTGTGCACGCCACCGAGGCTGCGCAGATAGGAGACGATGTCCTGCGCGACCTCTCCCTCGTAGAAGCCGGCGCGGCCCTGCTCGGCGATTTTGCGCAAGGTGGCGCCCAACTGCGGCTGGCGGTGAACCGATCCGATGGCCGGTGCCTGGCCATCGACCAGCATGATGTCGCGCGCGGTGGTGGCGGCCAGCAGTTGCGTGTGCATGGCCCAGTCGGTGCCGGCGCGCGGCGCCACGGCATAGCCCTGCTCGGCGAAGCGGATGGCATCTTCCAGAAGGCGGCCCATGGGCAGCCGGCCGAACCGCTCCGTCAAGGCGACCCAGGCGTCCACGGCGCCAGGCACCGTGACCACGTAGGGCGACTGGCGGCGCAATTGCTTTTCCTCGCCCGAGGCAAGAACGGCCTTCAGGGAGGTGGCCTGGGGCGCCCAGCCGGCGCCGTTGTAGGCCGTGATCCGGTCGGAGCCCTTCTCGCTGTACAGCGCAAAGCAGTCTCCTCCAATGCCGGTGGAGCCAGGCTCCACAACGCACTGGACCGCACAGGCCGCGACGGCGGCATCCATGGCGGTGCCGCCGGCCTCCAGGATGCGAACAGCGGCCTGGGTGGCGGCCGGGTGCGAGGTTGCCGCCATGCCGTGCGTGGACATGACGACGGAACGGCCAGGATTCTGGAAATTACGCATAACGGTTCTTCTTCCTTGTGTTGCTGGGACTTGGATTTCGGGCAATGAATGGGGGGCCGGTCTGCCAACGCTGCTTGCAGCGAACCGCCATCGACGCAGGGCGCGATGGCAGCCTCGAGATTACCGTATCCTGATATCTTTGTATCCAATTTTTCCAAAGATACCCAAGCAATCACCATGCCTGGATTGGCCATACACAATGCACCATCAGAGTGCGCCCTGGAACCTGACAGCCAAACCTAAAATGACGACCGGGCTCCGCCCACCCCAGAAACATCACCATGCCGCCACTTGCCACCCCCTCGCCCGATGCGGCACAGACCAGCGCCCACGAAGAGGCCTACCAACACCTCTCTCATGGCATCCGCATGGGGCTGCTGAAGCCGGGCGACAGGCTGGTGGCCGATGACATCGCCAACTCCATCGGCATGAGCCGCATGCCGGTCCGCGAGGCCTTGCGCCGGCTGACTGCGGAAGGCCTGTTGGTCATGCCGCCGAACCGGGGCGCGATCGTTCGGGAGCTTTCCGAGAGCGAGGTCATCGAGGTTTTCGAGATGCGTGCCGTGCTCGAAGGCCTGGCCGCAGCCATGGCCGCCAGGCGCTGCACCCAGGCGGTTGTGGACGACCTGCAGGATCTGCTTTTGAAAATGAAGCGCTGCGAGAGTGACCAGTCGGAATGGATCACGGTGCACCGGCGCTTTCACGAGCGCTTTTGCCGCATCAGCGCAGCCCCGCGCCTGTGCGAGCAGATCTCGGCCCTGCATTCGGTGGTCGAGCCGCTGATGCGGATCTGGCTGGAAAACAACGAGCCCTCGCCGAAGTTGCAGGAGCACCACCAGCAACTGGTGGCCAGCCTGCAGGCCGGTGACCCGGATCGCATGGAGCGCGAAGTGCGCGCGCATGTGCGTGGAACGGTAGACAGCATCACGCAGGCCATGCGCAGACATCGGCCGCCCCCAGGCAAATCGCGCGCCAAGGCCTGACCTTGGCCTGGGCGATACGCCCTAGCCTCTCCTGTCCTTGAGGCGCGTCATGGAGCGGCGCGCCGCGGACAGGCTGCCGCGCCGGCCCAGCGAAAGCCCCGTGCCGGCATCCGGCAAGGCACCGCCAGCGGCCAATCGCTGCTGCGCCTCCAGCAGGCTGCGCAGGTCCGCCGCACGCTCCTGCGCCAGGGCGGCCGCATTCTGGGCGGTCTGCAACTGGGAGTGCAGGCTCAACTGCTCCTCCTCACTCTTTTCATAGCGGCCTTGCAGCTCTGCAAGGCGGGTCGCTGCCTTGCGCTCCTGCTCGGTGGCTGTCTTGCGCGCAGCCGCCAGTTCCTGGCGTGCACGGTCCACTTCGTTGAGCATGTGGCGCTCATTGCCCGCGTATTGCTCGGCCATGCGCTGGCGCTCCAGCGCGGCGGACTGCATTTCCTCGCCATGCTTTTGCTGCAGCGCCTCGCGCTGGCGGGCCGCTTCGGCCAGCGCATCGCGCATTTCCTCCAGACGCTCGTCGCGGTCCTGCAGCTGCTGCTGCATTTCATCCAGCCGGCGCGACAAGTCCTGCGACTGCGCCTGAGCCACTTGCAGGGCCTGGTCCATGGCCTCTTTCTGCGCCTGCATGGACGCCTCGCGCCGCGCCATTTGCTCTTGCTGCTCCTGCAGCTCGGCCTGCGTGGCCTGCGCTGCTTCCTCGCGCGATTGCAGCGCGGCGCGGGCGGCTTCCATGGCGGCTTCCTGGGCAGCGTCCCAAAGCTGCTGCGCCAAGCGCTGAACGGGATCGGGCACGGACGAGGGCAGCAGCTCGCCCTGCCCTGCCGCCACGCCCAGGCGCTGGCCCAGGGTGGCAAACCAGGTCTCCAGCATCGGGCTGACGGTATTTGGCGAGCCTCGGCCGATTTGCTGGCGCACGCGTTCGATGGTCGGCCGCAGGCCCTGGGCGATCAAGGCGTCTGCCGCGGCCCAGACATCGGCTTCCTGCACGCCGCGGGTGGATGTTTTCTGCATATCGTGAACTATTTTCCAGATTACCAACGATAAGTGGTTGTTATCGTGAGTTATTTTAATTCTACGTAATACATCATATGTTAGATGTATTAAATATTACATATGAAATTTTCATACGGTATGGATACGTACATTACACGGCTTTGCCCAGGCAAAGGGCCGCCGCAGCCTCTGGAAAGCTTGGAAACTGAACTTTGCATGGCCTGCATGGCCGCAGGCTCCGTGGCGGGCGGTCCTGCTGCGTCGGGCGACAATCCACGGATGCGCAACGGCCCCTTTTCGCTGATTCCCCAAGACCAGCCTCTGGAAGACACACAGCAAGGCAGCACCCTGCCCTCTGCAGGGCTGGAGCCTGCCGCCCAGCAGGCCGTGCGCGAGTTGCTGCGCGAGGGCGAATCCACCAACACCAGAAACAGCTACCAGAGTGCGATGCGCTACTGGGCCGCCTGGCATGCGCTGCGTTTTGAGCGGCAGATGCAGCTGCCGCTGGATGTGCCCTGCGTGCTGCAGTTCATCATCGACCACGCCCAGCGGCAGACGGGCGCGGGCCTGGCCAGTGAAATGCCGGCGCACATGGACCGCGCCCTGGTCGAGGCCGGATACAAGGCCCGCGAAGGCCCCCTGTCGCACAACACGCTGGTGCACCGCATGGCGGTGCTTTCCAAGGCCCATCAGGTGCACGGTTTGGCCAATCCTTGCCAGGACGGCGCGGTGCGCGAGCTGATGTCGCGCACGCGCAAGGCCTATGCGCGGCGCGGCGAGCAGCCGGCCAAAAAGGATGCGCTGACGCGCGACCTGCTGGAGCAATTGCTGCAGACCTGCGATGACAGCCTGCGCGGCCGCCGTGACCGCGCCCTGCTGCTGTTCGCCTGGTCCAGCGGCGGGCGCCGCCGCTCGGAGGTGGCCGGGGCCGACATGCGCCACCTGCGCGCCGTGGGGCCGCAGGAATTCATCTACACGCTGGCGCACTCCAAGACCAACCAGTCCGGGCGGGATGTGCCCGAGAACCACAAGCCCGTGACCGGGCGCGCGGCCCAGGCGCTGGCCGATTGGCTGCGTGCCGCCGCCATACAGGAAGGGCCGATCTTCCGGCGCATCCGCAAGGGCGGCCATGTGGGCGAGCCCCTGTCGCCGGCGGCCGTGCGCGACATCGTGAAGCAGCGCTGCGCGCTGGCGGGCGTGGAGGGAGATTTTTCGGCGCATTCCCTGCGCTCGGGCTTTGTGACCGAGGCCGGGCGCCAGAACGTGCCCCTGCCCGACACCATGGCGCTGACGGGGCACAGCAGCGTCAATACGGTGCTGGGCTATTTCCGTGCGGATTCCGCGTTGAGCAACCGTGCGGCCCGGCTGCTCGATGCCGGCGACGACGATGCGGCCGCCGCCGTGCAAGGCAGCGGCCGGCCGCAGTCCTGAGCCGCTGGCTCAAAAGAGCTCAAAAGCTCAAAAAGCTCACTCCTGTACCGAGGTCCGCGTGCCGCTCAGGCCCAGCTTGCGCAGCAGCGTGGTGTCGGCTTCCACATCGGGGTTGCCGGTGACCAGCAGCTTGTCCCCGTAGAAGATGGAATTGGCGCCAGCCATGAAGCACAGGGCCTGCACGGCGTCGCCCAGTTGCTGCCGGCCCGCCGACAGGCGCACGCGCGCCGTGGGCATGGTGATGCGCGCCACCGCGATCACGCGCACGAAGTCCAGCGGATCGACAGGCTCGCTGTCCGCCAGCGGCGTGCCGGGCACGCGCACCAGGCTGTTGATGGGCACGGATTCGGGATGGGGGTTGAGATTGGCCAGCTGGGCGATCAGGCCCGCGCGGTGCACAGGCGCCTCGCCCATGCCGATGATGCCGCCGCAGCACACGCTGATGCCCGCGCCGCGCACGGCCTTGAGCGTGTCCAGGCGATCCTGGTACTGGCGCGTGCTGACCACGTCCTGGTAGTACTCGGGCGCGGTGTCCAGGTTGTGGTTGTAGTAGTCCAGGCCCGCTTCGCGCAGCGACTGCGCCTGATGTGGCTGGAGCATGCCCAGCGTGGCGCAGGTCTGCATGCCCAGACCCTTCACGGCGCCGATCAGCTCGTTCATCTTCTCGATGTCGCGGTCCTTGGGCGCGCGCCAGGCCGCGCCCATGCAAAAGCGCGTGGCGCCCGCGTCCTTGGCGGCCTGGGCGGCCCGCGTGACTTCGTCCACGCTCATGAGCTTTTCCGCCTTGACGCCGGTATCGAACTCTGCCGCCTGTGGGCAGTAGCCACAGTTCTCCGGGCATCCGCCCGTCTTGACCGACAGCAGCGTGGCCAGCTCGATGTCGCCCGCAGGCCAGTGCTCGCGGTGCACGCTCTGGGCCTGGAACATCAGGTCCATGAAGGGCTTGTCCAGCAGTTCCTGGATGGCCTGCACGCTCCAGGCGCCTTCAAACGGCAGCGTGTCGCTTTTGGAGGGGCGTGCGTGCCATTGCAATGGGCTGCCGGCCGCAGGCTGTGCGGAGGTGGCGGAAGTCGTTGGGGTGGTGCTGCAGGCGGTCATCAAAAACTCCTCTGTGGGTCTGCTTTTTTCATTCTGATGAGCAAAAAAAGCCTTGGGAATGAAAAAGCCGGCTCCTTGGCAAAAATAGTTGCTCTATTTTCATGGCCTGCAAAAAGAGCGAACTTCGCTTATTTTTGAGCGATGTTCGCGGCGTTTTGGCAGAAGTTTTTCTGCCTGCATGCTTCATGTCGCAAGCGCGCAGCCATTGGCGGCCAACATCGCTCAATTGTCCGATGCAGGCCGAAAAAGATGTGCAAGCGGGCGCCGGCCTTGATTCCCAATACCTGCCAGATGCCTCTCCAAAACGACCACAATGGGTGCCCGCCGTCGTCGCCACGGCGGTTTTCATTGCCACGGCCCGTGCTTCCACCCGCTTTCCACCACTTTCCCCCGATTCGCTCCGATGTCCCTGCGCTCCCTGGAATTTCCCACCGATCACGGCCAACCGCTGCTGCTGTCGCGCGAGCAGCAGGCCATCCTGGCGCATGAGGGACGTTCGGCCATCGTGGCGGCGCTGGCAGGCGTGGGCAAGACGACCACGTTGGCCTGCAAGGTGGTTCAGGCCTGCCGCAGCGGCCAGGCCCAGCGCATCCTGGTGCTGGCCTATTCGCGCTCCGGCGTAGCGGCCTTTCACCACCGGCTCAAGCAACTGGTGCGCGAAGTGCCGCCCCAGGTACAGATCACCACGGTGGAGCGCTGGGCGGCCCAGCAGATCCGCCGCCGCGACCCTGCGGCCCGCTTTCTGGCCGACCGCGTGGCACTGCAGGCCCGTGTGCGCGAGGCACATGCCGCGCTGTGCGAGCGGCTGGCCTGGCAGCCCGACCCTTTGTTCGAGCAGCCCGGCGATCTGGATCTGGACGCCTTCTGGGACTTCAACCTCAGCGCCAAGAAGTCGTTGATGCCCCAGCGCCTGGCCGAGGAAGGCATGGGACTGGCCAGTTTCTGCGAGGAGTATTTGCTCGACTACCGCATGGCCGGCCTGTTCTTCGAGTACGAGCGCCGCCGCATCGACCACTGCGGCGACCCGCTGTACTACGCCGAAGGCGACTGCAGCCATGCACTGGCCAGCGACGTCCTGCAGGGCCAGGCGCTGGACCTGCCGCGCTACGACCTGGTGGTGTTTGACGAGATGCATGACCTGGACCCGGCCTCGCTGCAACTGCTGCGCGCCCTGGTCGGAACCAGCGGCTGCGCCTTCCTGGGCGCAGGCGATTTCAACCAGCACATCGAGGCACAGGCCTGGTCCGTGTTCCGCGACAAGCTCCACCAGCTCGATGACTTCCTGCCCCAGGCCACGGCCACGCTGGCGCTGACCCAGTCGCGGCGCTTTGGCCCGCAGATCGCCAAGGCAGTCAATGCGCTGTTCAACGTTGGCCTGACTGCGGCTCCCACGCGCTTCAGCGCCGTGCAGCAACTGCAGCACACCGATGACAGCCAGTGCATTGACCAGCTGCTGCAGATCCAGGCCGGTCTGGCCCGCGGCACGCCAACGGCGGCGCCGGGTGAGCCACCGTCGCCCGGCGCGCGCAATCCCTCGCTGACCGTGATCCTGCGCCATGAGCAAGATGCCTGCGCGCTGGAATGGGCCATCCACCGCGCCGGCAAGTCCGCCAGCTTCTACGGCTTCAAGCGTTTTTACCTGCAGCGCGAGATTGCCCTGCTGCTGGGCCTTTGCTATGCACATGGCATGCAGGCGCTGTCCTGGAAGGCCGAGACCAGCGTGCTGGGCAGCGAGATCCTGGCGGCCTTTGTGGAAGGTGCGCTTTTCTACGGCAAGGGCAGCGTGGATGGTGCCGACATGGCCGATCCGTCAAGCCGTCATACGCTGGCCCAGCGCATGGCGGGCGAGATGCTGCACAACCCGCAGATCATCTGGCGATTCCTGGGAAACCAATCCAGCCTGCAGGGCGGGCAACGCAACTTCCAGGCCTTTGGCAGCTTTTTGCAGCTGCCCCTGGCGCTTCAGTCAGACGCGCGCAGCCTGCTGGAGCAGGCCGATGTCTGGGGCCTTTTTGCCGGCGTGGCCCTGTCGCAGGCCCAGACGGCGGCCTTGCGTCAGCGCGTGAAGGCCTTCATGGATTCGGTGGCGGGCATGGCCGTGCCCGACATGCTGGCCCAGGTGGCCGCCATGGCCACGCGCTTCGAACGAACCGTGCGGGCCGAGCGCGGCTTCGACTTTCATCTGAGCACCATCGAGGAAGCCAAGGGCAAGGAATACGAGCATGTCGCCCTGCCCTTCATGGAGCCTGGCCGCTTTCCGGCCTCGACCCCGCACGCGCTGGCCTTTCTGGAGCGCAATCGCCTGTACGTGGCCATGACGCGCGCCCGAAAAAGGCTGTGGCTGCTGGAGCATGCCGAGCGGCGCGTCCAGCCTTTCGCCTGAAGGTATCTCAGCCCAGGACGGCAATCACTTCGGCCGGCGCCTGTACCAGCTCGATCAGCACGCCCTCGCCAGCGATCGGAAACTCGTCATTGCTCTTGGGGTGCAGAAAGCAGATGTCGTAGCCGGCCGCGCCCTGGCGGATGCCGCCGGGCGCAAAGCGCACGCCCTGCTCCGTCAGCCACTGCACGGCCAGCGGCAGGTCGTCGATCCACAGGCCGATATGGTTCAGCGGCGTGGTGTGGACGGCGGGCTTCCTGTCGATGTCCAGCGGCTGCATGATGTCCACCTCGACCTTGTGCGCGCCCTGGCCCATGGCCAGGATGTCTTCGTCCACGTTCTCGCGCTCGCTCTGGAATGTGCCGGTCTGAGTCAGGCCCAGCATGTCCACCCACAGGCGCTTCATGCGCTGCTTGTCGGTGCCGCCGATGGCCACCTGCTGTATGCCCAGAACCCGGAAAGGACGCTGTTCGCTTGCCACTGTCTCACTCCTGTTGATTTATGAAGAATCACATTGTGGAGCCAATCCGCAAGGCCGCAGCCCATCGCACAGGCGGCTCAGAACTCCCCCAGCACCCAGCCGCTGATCACCGCAAAGTACTCGCGCAGCCAAGCGTTGGCGCGGATCGTCACGGGCGTGGGCGCACCCACGGTAAAGGCCTGGCCGTAGCCGCTGCGCTCGGCTATCCAGCCGGCGCGCAGGGTATGGAAGTCGCTGGTGACAATGGCGATTGCCGCCTGCGGCTCCACCCCGCGCGCCTGCAGCAGGGGCAGGCTCCAGGCCAGGTTCAGCGCCGTGCTGGTGCTGCGTTCCTCCATCAGCAGGCGCTCGGGCGGCAGGCCGTGGCGCTGCTGCAGATAGCGCGCCATGATGGTGCCCTCGCTCTCGCTTTCCCCAAAGTCCACCCCGCCGCTGGTGAGCACCAGCGCCTTGGGCTGGCGGGCGGCCAGCTCGGCAGCGCGGTCCAGCCGCTGGGCCAGCGTGAGCGACGGCTGGCCGTCACGCGTGGCACTGCCCAGCACCACGATGGCCTGCACCGGCTGGTCCGGTGGCAACCCGGACGAGGCGGACAGCAGGTGCGCCCAGAACACCAGCAGGCTGACCAGCCACATCGCCAACGCCGCCCAGCCCAGCCACCAGGCGCGCCGCAGCCAGACACTGGCGCGTAGCCTGCGCGCAATGGCCGGGCGCCAGAAGCTGCAGGCCATGAACAGCAGGCCCAGCACCGCTGGCAGCGTCACGCCCAGATTGAACATGCCGCGTGCCATCAGCACCACGGCATCGCCCAGCAGTACGGCGCCAGTGATCAGGCCCAGCCACTGCAAGGGCCCCAGCCGCCGTAAGCCCGCAACGGCGTTGCGTCCGGGCGCTGGCCCGGGCGCGGGAGAGAGCTTGTGCAACAAGCGCCCTCAGTTCCAACGCTGGTTCGGGCCGCCGGCGCAGGACCACACGATCACGGGCTGGCCCGGCCGGGCATTGCCGCCTTCGATGTCCAGGCACTTGTTGGCAAAGCGACTACGGATCTGGCCACGGCTCCAGTCCCATTTCTGGTTGGGCTGGTTGCGGCATTGCCAAGCAATCACCCGCGCACCATTGCGGGTGTTGCCATCGGCCACGTCCAGGCACAGGTCGCCCACGCGCATCTCGCCATCACGCGTCAACGTGAAACGCTGATTCTCACCGCCGCTGCAGTGGTAGACGATGAGCCCATTGCCTGGGCGAAGCCCCCCGGATATATCCAGGCACAGCCCGTTCTGGCCCCGCACCTCCCGTCCGCCCCACGAGGGATAGCCGGGCTGCTGGCCCGGATAGCGGTCATCGTTCCACTGGTCGTCGCGGTCACGCTCGCGGTCCTTGTCGCGCTTGTTCGCCAAAATGGCGGCGCCGGCAATGGCTGCCACGGCGGCACCGGCGATCCATGCGCCTGTGTTGTCGCTACCGCCTTCCTGGCCCTGCGCGCCCTGGGGCAGGCCGGTCAGGATGCGAAAACGCCCGCCGCAGCCGCCCTTGACCCACATCTCCCGGCGGCCCAGGTCATAGCCCCAGTTCTGGTTGTAGCTGCAGTTGCCAGCCAAGGTCTCGACCAGTTGTACCTGCTGCGCATCGTCGGGCAGGCTGTAGGTCTGGTAGCGGCCATTGGACATGAGTTGCACCGTCTCTTCGCCCGCAAGCGCAGGCACGGCCGGGGCAATGAAGCTGCTGGCCAGCAGGACGGAAATGCATTTCTTGATTTGCATGGGATTTCTCGGGCTGCGTTGATCTGAGGGGCGGCTACGCGCAGCAACCGGCCTTTTCTTTCAGCCCAAGAATGCAGCCACCGCCTCTTTCCAGGCTGTGGAGTTTAGCCAAGCAATTTGTAGGATTGCGCCAGATTCTGGCAAGGCTGGCTCAAATCATTGCCTGTTGAATCCCGCCACCCCGGCGCGAAACTCCCCACTCCCATAAACCGCAGAAACCACATCCTCATCATCCAGCCGCTGCTCCACGACGATGCGCCTCAGGCTTTCCTTGACTGCTGACTGGGTGGTTGCCGACAAGGCCATGAGCTGCTCGGCCAGCGCCTGTGCCTGGGCTTGCAATTGATCTGCCGGCACCACCGCATGCACGAACCCGCAGGCCTCGGCCTGCCCGGCTGACAGGTAGTCCGCCAGCAGCAGCATGCGCTTGACGCGTGGCACGCCCAGGCTGGCCACCAGGCGCGCGATGTTGCGTGATGACAGCGTGTTGGACAGCGTCTTGGCAATCGGCGCACCGAAGCGCGAGCCCGTGCTGCAGATGCGAAAGTCGCATGCCGTGGCCAGGGCCAGGCCGCCGCCGACGGCCCAGCCGTCGATGACGGCGATGGTGGGCACGGCGATGCGCTCCACGGCGTCGATCACGCGCTCCACGAAGGCCTCATAGGCAATGCCTTGCTGGCCGTCATGGAAGTCCTTGAAGTAGGCGATGTCCGTGCCCGAGATGAAGGATTTGCCGCCCGCACCGCGCAGCATCACGCAGCGGATGGCTGGGTCGGCCTGGCAGCGCTCCAAGGCCGTGAGCAATGCCTCGTACATGGGCATGCTCATGGCGTTGTGGCGTTCGGGGCGGTCGATGAGGATCTCGGCCGCACCCCCGGCGTGAACGGCCAGCGCCACGGATTCATGCAGGGCCGGGCTCATGCGGCGGCCTTCAGTGCCTGGAGCTCGGCCATGATTTCTGCGTTGTGCTCGCCCAGCAGCGGCGGATGGCGGCGCACCTGCTGGGGCGTGCCGAGCATCTTGACGGGAAAGCCGATGTTCTTGACCTTGCCTTCGATGGGATGGTCGATCTCCATGCACATGCCGCGGTGCTGGCCGTGTTCACCCTCGAAGGCCTGCGGATAGGTGAGCAGCGGGCCTGCGGGAATGCCTGCCTCCAGCATGCGGTCCACCCAGTCGGCGCTGTCGTGGTGGGCGAATTCCGCTTCCAGCTCGCCTATCAGCGCCTCGCGGTGCTTCAGGCGCAGCGCCACGGTGGCGTAGTCCGGATGTTCCACCAGATCCGGGCGTTCGATCAGCGCGCACAGCCTGGCCCAGAGCTTCTGGTTGGTGGCGCCCATGACGAAGTAGCCATCGCGCGCCTTCACGGCCTGGTAGGGGGCGCTCATCTTGTTGCTGGTGCCCAGCGGCGCGGGCGGCACGCCGGTGCCCCAGTATTCGGACATGTCCCAGATCGAGAAAGCCATGGCCGAGTCGAACAGCGAGGCGTCTATGTGCTGGCCCTGCCCTGTCTTCTGCGCGCCGATGTAGGCGGCCAGCAGTCCGTAGGTGGCGAACAGTGCGCAACCGATGTCGGCCACGGGCACGCCGGCCTTGACGGGTTTCTCTCCCTTGTAGCCGGTGACGCTCATCACGCCCGACATGGCCTGGGCCATGAGGTCGAACCCCGGCCGCTGGGCCCAGGGCCCGCTCTGGCCGAAGCCCGAGATGCTGACATAGACGATGCGCGGGTTGATGCGGCGAATGCTTTCATAGTCGATCTTCAGGCGCTGGACCACGCCTGGCCGGTAGTTCTCGACGATGACATCGGCTGTCGTGGCCAGCTGGTAGAAGGCCTCACGCCCCTCCTCGCTCTTGAGGTCCAGCGTCAGCGACCGCTTGTTGCGGTTCATGTTCAGAAAGCCCATGCTGTCCGGGCCCTTCATCTTGAAGCCCATGGCGCCGCGCGTCTGGTCGCCGGTGCCCGGAGGCTCGACCTTGATGACATCGGCGCCCAGGTCGGCCAGCAGCATGCAGGCAAATGGGCCGGCCATGACCTGGCTGACGTCGAGCACGCGGATGCCTTGCAGGGGCAGTTGCAGCGGGTTGGGTTGGGGATTGCTCATGCCGGGTCCTCAGCTTTCTTCGGTCACTTTTGCGGCGCGAACGACGTCGCCCCACTTCTTGTATTCGGCAGCCATGAAGGCCGCGAACTTGTCCACGGAGCCACCACCGTCCTCCACGCCGTATCCGTCGAAGCGGCTGACCACGTCGGGCATGGCCAGCACGCGGTTGATGTCGGCATTGATGCGCTGGGCCAGTTCCCTGGACATGTCGCGCGGGCCGACGACGCCGTACCAGCTCGATGCGTCAAAGCCCTTGAAGCCCTGCTCGTCCATGGTGGGCATGGCCGGGAATCCCTTGGCACGGTTCACGCGGGTCTGGGCGATGCCCAGCATTTTTCCTGCGCGGACCTGGGCAGTGGCGGCCGTCATGGTGTCGAAGCTGAAGTCGATCTGACCGCCGATCAGGTCGGTCTGCATGGGGCCGGACCCTTTGTAGGGAACGTGGATGCTCTTGACACCTGCCGCCATGTTGAACATCTCGGCCGCAAGGTGCTGCACCGAACCTGTGCCCGAAGAGCCGAAGCTGACCTTGCCGGGGCTTTTGCGGCACAGCTCCACCACTTCCTGCACCGAGGCATGGCCGTTCCTGCTGCTGGTCACCAGGATGTGGGGCGTTGCGCCGATCAGGGCGATGGGCGCGTAGTCCTTGAGCGGGTCATAGGTGATGGATTTGAAGATCTGCGGTGAGATGGCGTGCGTGTTCACATGGGCCATCAGCAGGTTGATGCCTTCTGTGAAGCGGGTCTTGGCAAAGTATTCGGCCGCCAGCGAGCCCGTGGCGCCGGGCTTGTTCTCCACGATCACGGGCCGGCCCCAGATCTCGGACAGCTTCTGGCCCACGATGCGCGCGAATACGTCGGTGCCGCCGCCCGGCGCCCAGCCCACCAGGATCTTGACTGGCCCCTTGGGCAGTTCGGAGGCCGGGGGCGCGGCCCCTGCCCAGGGTGCGGCCAGCGCGGTGGCGCCGGCCGCGATGAAGTCGCGGCGTTTCATGTCTGTCTCCTGCACATCGTTGTTGTGCAGTCACTGTCGCCGGGCGCCGATATCGCGGCAAGCCTGTGCGGCGCATGCCTGGTTTCGCAATCTGCGAAACCGGAAGGGTCAGATCGCGCGTTCGCCCTGCAGCAGGGCGGCGACGACGTTGCGCAGCGCCTGTTCCTGGGCCTGGCCTTCGATGAAGGACAGCACGTAGCTGCGCTCGTGCCAGTCGCCTTCCAGGGTGGCCCAACCCAGGTCGGGCTCAGGGTGGAAGCTGTGCAGCACACCGGGTGGCATCAGCCCCACACCCAATCCTTCGCGCACCAGGGCCAGCATGGTGTCGAAGCCGCTGACGGCGAAATCGTTGCGAAACACCCTGCCCCGGCTGCGGTGGGCGCGCCGCAAAGCGGCCAGGATGGCCGAGCCCCGGCCCAGGCTGACGATGGGGCAGTCCAGCAACTGGTCCAGCATCACAGGCTCGACGGCAAAGCTGAAATGCCTGCGGCTGTAGACCAGCACCAGGCTGTCCTTGCGGTAGTCGGAGCGTGGCAGATCCACGAAGCCGCTGGTCTTCTCGAAGATGCCGATGTCGATGACCTTGTCGCGCAGCAGTTGCTGGACGATGCGGCTGTTCTCCTCCATCACCTGCAGCGTGATGTGGGGATAGCGCCGCTGGGTGACGGCGATGTCGGCAGCCAGGAACTGCAGGATGGCGGATTTGGGGGCGCCGATGATGATGCGGCCGTCGCGCCCGCGGCCCAGCGCCTGGGCGTCGGCTTCCAGCCGCTCCACCAGGTTGCCTATCTGGCGGATATGGGCCAGCAGTTTGAGGCCAGGCTCGGTGGCGCGCACTCCATGGGGCTGCCGCTTGAACAGCCTGGCGCCCAGTTGCTGCTCCAGGTCACTGAGCCGCCGCGAGGCCGCTGCCACCGCCAGTTGCAGCCTGTCGGCCGCGCGTGAAATGCTGCCCTCTTCGGCAATCGCAAGCACAAGCTGCACGGTGGTGGAGTCGATCTTCATCATGGCGGCAAGGCCCTCTTGCGCAGGCGGCGTCTGCTGAGGGCGCGATTGTGCCCCAGTGCCGCAACCGTGCTCAGGCCTGAGCGGGACACTCCAGCACGTCGCTGAGCTTGAAGCTCTCCAGGAACGGCAGGACATGCTCCTCGTTCATCGGGCGGGCGATCAGGAATCCCTGGACGTACGTGCACCCGAGCTGCTGCAGGTGCAGAAACTGCTCCGTGGTTTCCACGCCTTCCGCGACGACTTCAAGGCCCAATCTGCGGCTCAGTGCCAGCGTGGCCTCGACAATCGCGGCAGCCCCGGCGTCCGTGTCCATGGCCTGTATGAAGCTGCGATCGATCTTGATCAGGTTGAAGGGAAAGCGGTGCAGGTAGGAAAGACTGGCATGGCCGGAGCCAAAGTCATCGATGGCGAGATTCACGCCCAGTGCCTTCACTTGCCGCATGACGGACAGCACCTGCTCATCATCTTGAAGCAGGGCCGATTCCGTCACCTCGATGTAGCAGCGCTCGGGGTTCAGGCCGGCGCGGTCCAGATGTTCCTTCAATTGCACCGCCATGCCTGGATCGAGAAATTCAAAGGCCGGGCAGTTGATGGACACCGAGATATCGGACGGCCATCCGTTGGCAACCAGCAGCGGGGAGCGCTCCACCATTTGGTCGATGGGAAGCAGCAGGCCGCGCCGCTCTGCCATCGGAATGAAGACGCCTGGCGGGACAGACCCTCTGGCCGGGCTGTTCCAGCGCATCAGCGACTCGAACCCGGAAATCTTTCCCGTGGCCACATGGCAGATCGGCTGGTACGCCATGAACAACTGGCTTGTTCCGATGGCGGATCGGAAATCCTGCTCCAGCAGCAGTTGCTCCTGCATGGGGCCATCGGCGGAAGGCTCGAATTTCACGAATCGCCCTCGTCCCTGGGATCGCGCCCGCTCCATTGCCGCGCGGCCGTCGCGCAGCAGCTGATTCCAGTCCTCGTTGTTCTTGCAGACCGCTGTCCCTACGCAGACAGACAGCAAAATGCTGCGCTCACCCAGCATGTAGCGCTTTTCACCCAGTCGGATGGAGAGCGTTTTCGCCATGGAATCGGGGTCTCCTTCATATTGGGCGACACAGAACTCCTCGATGGCAAGGCGGGCGGCGACGTCATTCTGTCCAATACAGGAGCGCAATTGTTTTGCCAGTTGCAAGATCAGTGGATTGTCCATTCCAGGAACCAGCGTATCTGCCAGCACTTGCAAATGCTCGATACCGATGACATGGATGGCAACAGGACGCCGCTGTGCTTGCGTTCTGTTCAGAAGTTGCTCAAGTCCGGTTGAATTAAGCAATTCGGAAGCAGGGTCATGGAAAAGATGGTGCCTCAGCTGTGAATGCACCTGCACCAGATCCCTTGCCTCAAAATAGGATCTTCTGCGCTCACGCATCCACAATTGCGCCAGTAATAAGAATGAAGCCAGGCTGATGGCCGCCCATGCCATGATGGTTTTTCCAAACCTCCACCATGGAGCCGCGAGTTTTGCCTTGGCGGCCAGCGTGGCATAGGCGAGATCCATGCCGCCTTGGCTGGAGTGGTGCATGGCGACGATCCAGCCGTGTCCAAAGCCATCGTCAGCGTCCAATATGCCCTCGCCTGCAGCCATCATTTTTGCAAGGCCGGAATCCATCCCGTCCAGAATGTGCGGATGCTCCTGGGGAATTCTGACCAAGTCTTTGCCATTTGGCAGGCTGACCATGACCTGATGGCCATCCAGCAGCAGTGAACCGAATGCCTGGCGAATGGAATCCACGGCAATGAAGGCCACCACAATGCCAGTCAGCGCCCCACTGGAGTCACGTACCGGACGCCCCAGCACCAGGGACGGTATATCGAAGACCGGCGATTTGCTTGAATCCAGCAAGAAGAAGCCGCCAGGCTTTGTCTGCAGCGCTGCATTCCAGATGGGGCGCTCGGGGTTGTCGGGAGACAGCGGCAGCTTGCTGAAACGTGAGGAAATGGACCATTTCCCATGTCGATCAAGCACGCTCATGCTGATGACGCCGGGCAGCGCCGCCACCTCCTGGATCAATGCATTGCGGATATCGGTGCTGGCATCAGGGTCTGCCGTGATTTCGCCTTGGCGGCCCGGTGCCAGCAAAAGTTGTTCTGCTCTCTCTACCGCCAAAGAGGTGGCAAGAATGATCTTGTTGGTTTCAGCGGCAGAGGCAGAGAGCGCGTGCAGGAGATTCGAATTCTCTTCATGTAGCTCCGTTTCGTAGCTGGAGAGCAGAGAAACGCCCGCAACGCCAATGATCACCAGGCATACGAAAAAAATGCAGGCATACCAGCGCCTGGGCTGCCAGCTTGGCGGTCTTCTCTCTGCATGCATCATTCAACGCTCGTCTGGTCAAAATTCCAGCGAACAGGCACCGTTCTCCTGGCAGGCAAGCCTGCCAGGAGAAACGCTTCCCCGTTGGCTGTGACGCACTGGTCTGAATTTCCGTCAGGACGCGGAAAGACTCAGCGGTCTCATGGGTGAGGTGATTTTCCTCAAGACAGGGGCCTCCTTTTCCGCGGGGTCCAGCTTGAAAATGGAAACTGCCGAAACCAGGGCCTGCGCCTGCTGGCTGAGACTTCCGGCCGCCGCTGCCGACTCTTCCACCAGCGCGGCATTTTGCTGGGTGACCTGGTCCAGCTGGATGATCGCATCATTGATCTGATCGATGCCCTGGCTTTGCTCCCTGGTGGCCCCACTGATCTCTTCGATCATGCTGGATACCTTCTGGACCTGGGTGACGATATCTTCAATGCTGCTGCCCGCAGCCTGGGCAAGCTGGTGGCCATTGCCGACCTTGGAAACACTGTCCTCGATGAGAGACTTGATCTCTTTTGCGGCCTCTGCACTTTTCACTGCAAGGCTTCGAACTTCTGCGGCAACCACCGCAAAACCACGGCCCTGCTCTCCGGCGCGGGCTGCTTCGACAGCAGCATTCAAAGCAAGAATATTGGTTTGAAAAGCGATTGAATCAATGACGTTGATGATGTCTTCGATTTTCTTGGAGGACGTGTTTATTTCATTCATCACGTCCACCATCTGCCGGGCCATGCCCCCGCCGTGCGCTGCGGCATCGCGCGCTGACTGGGCGAGCATGGTGGCGGTGATGGCCGCATCGGAATTGCTTTTCACCGTGCTGGCCAGTTCCTCCATGGAGGCGGCAGTCTCTTCAAGGTTGCTGGCCTGCTCTTCCGTTCGGCTCGACAGGTTGGCATTGCCTGCATCAATCTGCGTGGCGCCTGTGGCAATGCTGTCGCTGCTGCTGCGCACGGTGGCCACAATGCGTTGCAGCGATACCTGCATTTCCTGCATGGCCGTGATCACACTGCCAGGGCGTGCCCTGGACAGGTCGATCCTGGAGGTCAGGTCCCCTCTTGAGATGTTTTCCGCAATGTGCGCCACATCTGCCGGCTCTCCGCCCAGCTGGCGTGTGATGGAAATTGTGATGATCACGCCAATGGCCACCCCCACAATCACGCCGGAGATGGTCAGGAGGGTGAGCATCAGCCGGATCTTTTCGTAGATCCTGTCGGTCTCGTCATTGAGCCAGCTGGCATTCTTCTTCTTGATATTGACAACTTCCGTCATCAGACTGTCGATCTTGTCGGACTCCACCCGGAATCTGTTGATCAGATCAATCGATTCCCTGGATTCCGAAAGATGCTCTGACTTGATTCTTTCAATCGTCTGCAGCAGACCCTTTTCATAGATGACGAGGGTTTCATCAATGGACTTGAGCTTTTCCTTGCCATCGCCCTCGGCAAAAAGCCTCTTGCTGTTGTTCAGCGCCTCTTTCAGCAGTTGCAGCCTTTGCAGCACGGCGTCCGTGTGCCGGTTTCTGCTTTCATCATCGTTTGCAAGCACGGCATTTCTGATGGCCCGGCCCGCCGCGATCAGCTGGACGTTGGCCTCGGATATTTGTGACAGGCCCAGCAGTTCCTTCTCGTACATCTGAGTTGCGAGATCATTGATTTCCCCTGCCTTCAGTATTCCATTGATACCGATGAATGCACCAATGCATGAGACCACAAGAAAGCCCATGGTCAGTTTGGTGATCACTTTTGATTTTTTGAAGCTCAACATCTTGATTGCCGAATGAATAATTTTCAACGATGAAATATTTGCCCTGACACCAGGATTCTTCGGCCGTAGAAAATCGGGAACTTGAAAAAAAACAATCCACATCTTCTAAAAAAGACGTGGATTATTCTAGAAAATGATATATTGATGTTATAATTGCTCGATGCTCGATGCTCGATGCTCGATGCTCGATGCTCGATGCTCGATGCTCGATGCTCGATCTGTCTCTTATACACATCTAAAAAGGGGGGGGGGGGGGGGGGGGGGGGGGGGGGGGGGGGGGGGGGGGGGGGGG